>JADQBU010000288.1 GCA_016278435.1 Halanaerobiales bacterium | reverse complement strand
ATCAGATACTACAAAATAATTTCCTAAAAAACCTTGATTTTTCTGAAACAGTGCAAATATCTTTATTAACTGAATTAACCAAAAAGTTCTGGAATTAATGAACTGACACATTATCTTACTATTGTTGCACATTAATATTTTAAGAAAGTATAATTTTACCTTATCTATGGAACAATACTTATAAAATCAAGGAGAATAAATCATGGCTCAAATAATTAAAGAAAAACAAAACAATAATGAATCCCCCTTATTCCGGGAAATCAAAAAGACTTTCAGATTGGTAAAGATACGACTCCTAAATTATGTGCGTATTTTGTTTTTAATATTTATTCCAATAATTCCCCCTTGTATACTAGGATTTGTACCACACGTACATCCAAATATTATCAAAATTATATTATTTTCTTTCATTTTTACATTTAAAAGTTTACACGACTCAATTGAAGAAATCATTGGATTATGCTCATATCAAGAATATTATGATAGAAGTTTAAACAAAGATTGGAAGGAAAAAGGAGATGAGGGTGAGTATTCTTTTATAAAAACGACTCTGAAATTTTTAGAAGATAATGATTATAAAATTTTAAATAATATTTATTTACCCAGTTATACAGAATATCCCCTGCAGATAGATTCGATTATAATTGGTCCCAGTAATAACATATATATAGTTGAAATAAAAAACTGGTATGGGCTGATTAGTGGTCAAATTGAAGAAAAAACCTGGTTTACAAAAAATGGACATTTAAATAGCCCTTATATGCAAAATAAAAGACATATAAATACATTGAAACAGGAATTAAGTAAAGACCTGCATTTAAAGTTGAATTTATATAATCTTGTTGTAAATATGGATAAAAACTCCTATATAAATATTTGTAAGTACGATAAATACAATGAAAATATTTATGATAGGCCTGAGGAGCTTTTAAACTGGATTCTGGATAATGAAATGAAAAGCATGAAAGCACCTACTTCAGATCAAGAAAAAATAATTGACCATATAATAAAAATCCATTATGAGACTCTTATTCAATATGAGTTTAAAATCAATGAAGATTTATTTAAAAAATATGGTTTAATAAATGAAGGTGATAGAACCAATCAACCACAGTTTGTTTAATCCTTCTCCTCAATCACCTTCTCCAGGATAATTCTATCCCGAAACCCACCTCGTTTACTTCTTTTTCTCTCCTGGATATTTTTAATCTCATTTATATCAAAATCAAAATAATCAATTAAACTATCAATAACTTCCAGAATATCGGCCAGCTCTTCTGTAGACGGTCTTTCTTTAAACTCTTCCAGTTCTTCCACGACCTTATCCAGCAAACAAGCCCTGTATTCTTCATCACTGGCTTTATGTATGATACATTCTTTCCCATCATTCTTTATTATTTCAGGAATTTTATCCCTGACCAGTTTGTTATAAATAATTTCTTCTTTCATGTTAAATTCATTCCCCTTTGAATAATACTTTCATAACTCCTCTCAGGTTATAAAGAAAGTCTCTTCCGGTGAATTCATTTATCTCATTATCTTTCTCAATCAAAATACTTCTTTCTTTGATTCTGACAACCATATCTTTTAATTCAAAACCCTTCAGTAGTGTATCAAAACCTATGTTATTATCTTTAATTAAAACCCTGACATCATCCTGAACCCGTTTTAATTCCAACCATGTCCGCCATTGTTCCAGGTTCTTGATACTTAGTTCCGGAATAGTCCGGGCTTTTTCCAGCAGCATAATATTAGTATAAATATGACTGCCGGTTACCCCATACCCCTCAGGTTTAATCGGGTTAACAAGCTTTTCCCATTTTTCAACATAGAAGACTATATAATTTTTATTTTTATTCCTGCTTGTAGGTAAATTTATTTTCCCTCTCTTTTTAATCTCTATGTTTTTGATTCTGCCATAATATCTTACTCCACAATCCTCGCCGAAAATCTTTTCACTCTGGTAAATGGCAACATACTTAAGATTATGATTAATAATACTTTTTCTATATGGTATGTGGTAAAAGTACTCTTCCAGATTTTTTGTGAGCTGTCTCCTTTTACTTAATGAACCTACCAGCACATTCTGCTCAAAATCAATATTTCTTCTATAATCTTTGGTACCTGCAGGTAAGATGTTCCTTTCATAATTACCCAGATGTGATTCCTCAATTATACCTTGCAGAAACTCAGAAATAAGTTCAGTACTGCCCGGTAAAAAGGGAAAGGCACCTACATTGACCTCTTCAATACTCTTATAAAAATGATGATTTTTAAACTTTTCCTCATCATGATAGGGAAAAAGCACAAAAGCTCCGACTACAATTCTTTCCGCTTTATCTCGATTATTATGGACAATAGCATCCCGATAACGGTGCATGGTATTGATAGTATCTTCCTCGGGTCCAGGTATACCATCATAAATTTTATAATAATCGGAATCGGGGTAAGCTGGATTTATCCTGTACTTGGCATCAAAGATAAATTTATATTCAACCTCAGAGCCCTCTTTTTGCAGGGTAAGTACATTATCTGGTTTCTGACCAGTGGTAATTTTTTCTCCTTCACTCCGGTTATATGTCAATTTAAAGCTTTCTCCAGTTCTTTCATTTTCATATTCAATACTGGAACTACTTCCCTTGTTTAAACTCACAAAAATGCCGGAGTAATTTACATCGATCAAATCATGTTTAATCAGCTTATATTTTTTGCTCAGTATCCTGTTAATTTCCAGGAAACACCAGTATTCATAGAGTTCCCAGATCTGCTTCATGGAAAGCTTAAAAATCTGACCATTAATCGAAAGACCTTTCTGGAGCATTAAATAATATTTATAGACTTCCCGGTAGCCGGGAGCCATCTGTAAGACCAGCTACAAAGAATCTATTTTATATAAGTCCCCAACTTCCTGTAGGAAACTATTTTTGAGAATAAAGTCCAGTTTCTTCTTCATCCTGTCAATTATCCCGGTTATTTCAGGTTCAACATTAACACCATAAATACTTTTATATCTTTTTTCAAAGGTATTTAATTTCTTTGAAAGCCGGGTTATTATCCACTTGATAAACCGGTTTTCAAAGGTATCAAAACTGATCTGTTTATCAATATTTAACATCCTGGTCGGTAAATCAAGGTCCTGATCATAAAATTGTTTATTTCTCCTTAACCATTTGATACTCTGACGATTAATCTTTTTTACTCTGGCTGCCGGAAGGACTTTTTTGATCTGGTTTAATCTGTGATGAGGATAGTTTTCAACCCGCCGGTAAGCTTTGATGAATTTATTGAAAATTTTTATAATAATTTTAAAAAATTCCACCAGAGAAACATTGGCAGCTTCTTTCAGTTTAGTTCCCTGGATGGTTCTTCTTAAAAAGTCATAGGCCAGGTTATAGATATCCTGGTTAACTTCCTGCAATAATTGATAGTAGTCAGACCTGTAGTCGATTTTACTGGGAAATACTTCTATGGTTAAAATCAAAAGGGTTTTACCATTACCGATGATTTCAAGTTCAGAGGTGCCGACATCATTATAGAAATTAACCATTCCCATCAATTTATTTTCTTTATCCAGGTATCTGGTCACTGACTCTCTGAGCTTTTTATTTTCATGGAAAAACTCCAGATTTATATCTTCCTTCCCTTCGATAAAAACCATATAATTCTGTTGTTCATAAAAGAAAGGGTAAACCTGTGAATTTAAACTATCTCCTTCTTTCAGATCTTCAGAAGGTGTATAATAACTGAATTTCCCTATCTGACAGTTAACAGGATTGATATCCAGTAAAGCCTTAAATTCAGCATTTTTCTCTTTCTCTGGATATAATTGTTTTATGGCAGGATGAACCGGTTGTCCCTTGATAACCAGGGTGAAAATATCAGTTTCTATATGAAGCAAAACTATATCATTCCCATTATATTTCAAGGATAATACACCTCGATTTTATAATTATAACCAGTAGGCTGTAAAACCATCTTCTTCAAATCGTTTAATCATATAAGCAATTTTTTCAGCAGACTCAGGGTAAAACAAGTTAGTTTTGTTTGCCTTAGCATAATCAAGTGCCTTATCTCCTATTACCCCATCTTCACTGGCCAGATTCCGGCCAGTAGCCACTTTAAAAAGTCCTATAAGAACCTTTTTAATTGCTTCTGAACTGCCCTGTATCCGGGGAAGAACTTTCTGCATTAACTGGAAGTCAAAAGCTATATTTGATTTAATTAAATTCTCACGGTTATTGTAAATCATATAAAAGCAAATTTCATCTCTAACCCGGTAACCGATCTGTAAACTGGCATCTTTCAGGATCTCATTTATTTCTTCTAACCTATTGATTGTATCTATTATAGTTTTTTCATATTCTTGACTACAGTCATTTAGAGTAATAAATTCTGCCTGTAAGAAATCATTTTTAACTGTAATTGTATTTCCAGGTTCTTCTGTCTGGTCATCGTTCAATTTATAATCTGAAAGATTAATCTCCGAAAACTCTATGGTATTGGCCCTGTCAAGAACTTTCTTGCTAAAGGGATGAGTAGTTTCATCCATATTTACAGTACCAATAACATAAAGATTGTCCGGAATAATTAATCCAGCATATTTTTTATCCTCTTCCTGTTCAAAATCTTTTTCTGTCATTAATTCATCGGTAGTTATTTTATCCCCTGACTTGTTCCGGGTCTCCATAATACTGAGGAAATCACTGAAATAATACTCAACCCGGGCTAAATTCATTTCATCCAGGCAGACAAAGTAGATATCATCTGGATTTTCTTCAGCCTCTTTTATAGTATCAATCATGGGACCAGGCTGGAATTTCCCCTGGATATTTTTATAACCCAGAAGATCGGAGCTATCACTCCAGTCTGGACGGACAGAGATCAGTTTGTATTTACAGTTAATAGCTTCGGCAAAAATTCTGGTAAGCTTGGTTTTACCTGTTCCGGATATACCGGCCAGTAGAGCAAAGGGTTTGGTTTTCAAGGAGAGGTAGAAATTTTCTACTAATCCAAATGGGTAAGAGAAGCCCTTTTGAGATATGTATTCATTTATGTGGTTTATACTTTTTTTAACATCAATTTCAACTATACCATTATCATTAATTAAAGCAAAATCTGGCCATTCTGTTTCTGGCTGAGATTGTTGAATTATTGATAAAGCTTCTTTGTTAAAGTTAAATAAATAACCCTGATTTACTGCTCCATTCTTATTAATGGGACCTTTATCAATATTCAAATTCTTAACTTGGTGATTAAACTTGTCCAAGGTTATTTCAGGTTCTAGTTGGTAATAATCAGTTTTTACTAATCTGCCATCTCTATTCCAATCTGAGTCAGCAAGTTCTTCTGGTTTTTGCTCTTTAACAGCTGGTGATATAACTTGGCTCACATATCTTAATGCTCCACTTGCATAATGTAATACAATATCTCCTTCTTGCACTTCTTTCATTGTATCCCAATGGTACATTGAACGACCATTTTCAGTTTCAATTGGAGCCCATAGTATACCTGCTTCCTTTTCTTCTTTTAAAGTTTGCCCTTGATTAACCCACCATACATTATTATTCGTAGTAGCTAAATAATTATTTTCCTTTAATCCTTCTGTTAACATTTTATTCCTTTCATCAAAACTAAAAATTCCCTGAGCAAGTTCTTTAACATTATATCTTCTATATTGAGATTTGCTCCAATTTTTAAATCTTTCTTTAATTTGATCTAATGTTTTAAAATATAAAGTTTGATAATTTTCTTCAAAGTACTCAACACTACTAAGAGGCAAATAATAACTATTTATATTAGAGTTCTTAAAATTAAAAGCTAACTCTAATTCATCAGGAAGATCATTACTAATCAAGGAAATATTAAGAATTAAATTTTCGTATTCACGAAAGAAACCCAAAATCATCCAATCACAAAAATTAAAATGTATTCTTGTATTATTATTTCTCAATGTAATTGAAAATCTTTGATCATTAATATCGTCTATATCCAATTTATTACATGTTGTTGTTAATAAGCCAAAAGCCCAATCTGCTTCCAGTTTGTCTTTAAAAATATTACTAAATGGTTCAGCTAGATTTATATTTTGAGTTATTAATTCAACCCTGTAAACAAACGGCTCACCTGTATCATAAAATTCCATATACTCAGCAATTTCATCAGGAACTGTAACTTGTTTTCGTTTATCTTCTTCTGTTAAACTATTCTTTTTTTCTTTTAAATATATATAACTATTTTCAAATTTATCCATTAATAATTTTTTTAATTCTTCATTACTATCATAACGCAATTGAAGTGTATCAATATTAACACTTTTCCGGTTAACATTTACTAAACGTGCATCATAACTCATATTATTGATAATTAATTTAATATCACGGTTTTCTCCCAGATCAATGTGTATGTTATTATTAGCTTTTTCAAAATCATCATGGAAATTCAATGGAATATGTGAGCCATATTCAAAGATAGACCAATCCACTTTCTTTCTGCCAATTAAGTCTGAGATAATTTCCGGCTTGGACCAACTTCTATTTGTTTTTATGTTTTTCACCTCCAATTATTTTTTATGTAAATTAAACTTTCATTTAATGGTAATCAAAGAAGCATCGACTCGTCTTACATACTGC
>JADQBU010000403.1 GCA_016278435.1 Halanaerobiales bacterium | reverse complement strand
TAGGAAAAAAGTAATTACCGGACTTGATATTGGAACAACCAAGATTTGTACAATTATTGCTGAGGTAGTAAATGACAATAAAATCGAGATCATTGGTATTGGTCTGTCAGAATCTCACGGACTGAGAAAAGGAATAGTAGTGGATATCGACAAGACCAGTAATGCAATAAAGGAAGCTGTTACCAAAGCAGAAAGGATGGCAGGAATCAAAGTAAAATCTGCCTATGTAGGAATTGCCGGTTCTCATATTAAATCAATAAATAGCCACGGAGTAGTAGCTATAACCGGCAAAAATAAAGAGATCAGTAAAAGTGATATTGACCGTGTAATGGAGGCAGCCCAGATTATTCCCCTTTCTGCAGAAGAGGAGATTATTCATGTTCTGGCCAGGCAGTTTATAATTGACGGCTGTCAGGGTATTAAAGATCCTTTCGGTATGTCCGGGGTCAGATTGGAAGTAGATACCCATATAGTTATAGGGTCTACAAGTTCAATACAGAATTTAGTAAAGAGTGTTCTGCGGGCCGGACTGGATGTGGAAGATATTGTGCTGGAACCACTGGCTTCCAGTTATTCAGTTCTTTCAGAAGATGAAAAAGAACTGGGTGTAGCCCTGGTCGATATAGGAGGAGGAACAACAGATTTTGTTGTTTTCCATGAAGGGAGTATCTCCTATACATCGGTATTACCTGTGGGAGGAAACCACGTTAGCAATGATATTGCTGTTGGTCTCAGGACTCCAATTTCTGAAGCTGAAAGCATTAAGATCCAGAGCGGTTATGCCCTTGCGGATAAGATAGATGAAGAAGAATATATAGAAGTAATGGCAGCAAGCGGCAAAAAAAAGAACAGTATCTCCAGGAAAGTCCTGTGTGAGGTGATTGAGCCCAGGATGCAGGAAATATTCAGTATGATTAATGATGAACTGGAAGAGGCAGGGCCCAGAGATTTAACTCCAGCCGGACTGGTATTGACCGGAGGTGCTTCTTTGCTGGCAGGAACTGAAGAACTGGCTGCTGAGATCACTGACTTACCTGTTCGCCTGGGAGAACCACATAATTTTGGCGACCTTTCTGGAGTAGTAGATAATCCGGCTTATGTTAAAAAGGGAGAAAGGGTACCCAAAGCCATTTTTTCTACAGCAGTAGGTCTGATTGAATATGGAAGAACATTTCAACCAGATACTCAGGAAAGTTCCAGTTCAGATCTGGTTAATAATTTCATAGAAAAGTTGAAAAAATGGTTCAGTGATTTTTTTTAATATGAGGGGAGGTATATAATTGTTTGATATAGGAACCGAAATAGAGCATTTTGCTAATATAAAAGTTGTCGGTGTAGGAGGCGGCGGCAACAATGCCGTCAATAGAATGATTGAAGAAGGACTGGATGGAGTTGAATTTATAGCAATCAATACAGATGCCCAGGCCTTACTTTCCTCAAACGCAGGGATGACGATCAGAATCGGTGAGAAGATTACCAGGGGACTGGGAGCGGGGTCAGATCCAACGATCGGCCAGGAGGCTGCCCAGGAGACTAAAGAAGAGATAGGGAAGGCCCTGGAGGGTTCTGATATGGTCTTTATTACTGCAGGAATGGGTGGAGGTACAGGGACAGGTGCCACCCCGATTGTGGCTGAAACCGCCAAGGAACTGGGAGCTCTGACTGTGGGTGTTGTGACCAAACCCTTTACAGTTGAAGGTAAGCAGCGCATGAAAAAGGCAGAAGATGGTATTGAGGAATTAAAGTCAAAGGTTGATACCCTGATTATTATTCCCAATGACAGGCTGCTGGAAGTGGCAGAAAAACAGACAAGCCTGCTTGAGGCTTTTAAGATAGCTGATGATGTTTTACGACAGGGTGTACAGGGAATATCTGATTTAATCACCATAACCGGTATTATAAATCTTGATTTTGCTGATGTGAAAACCATTATGACAGATGCTGGTTCGGCTTTAATGGGTATCGGTATCGCTTCCGGTGAAAATCGGGCAGCAGAGGCAGCAAGGTTTGCAATCGCTTCTCCTTTGCTGGAAGCTTCAATAGAAGGTGCTAAAGGTGTTCTGATCAATATTACAGGAGGACCCAACCTCGGTATTCATGAAGCCAATGAGGCAGCACGGGTTGTGCAGGAAGTATCAGATCCGGATGCCAATATAATCCTGGGAGCAGTGATCAATGAAGAATTTGATGAAGAAGTTCAGGTAACCGTGATTGCCACCGGTTTTGATAGCAAAAAGCCCGTTAATAATAAAGAAAAAGAAGAAGAGCTGGAAACGGAATTTGATATGGGAGGATTTTCTGGAGATGATCTGGATATCCCGGCCTTTTTGCGGAGACAGAAAAGTTGATTGAACAAATAATTTAATCCTGTTTTTTCTCGATGTTAATTCATCGAGATTTTTTGTTTTTTAGGCCATCTGACAAATTTTCTAATATTTTTTATGAATACTTTTATCTTTTCTTTAATATATATTTAAATAGGTTTTATTTTCCGGGGGACAGGATATGATTATATATGCTGATATAATATTTTTTAATAATACCCTGATGACTTATGCTCTTATCTGGTCTGTTGGCTATATCCTGAGATATGATATAGAGTGGTGGAGGCTGTTGATTGCTGCTGTTACCGGTACTATTTACACATTTATAATTATTTTCTTAAAACCGGGAAACTGGAGTTTTCTCTGGCATATAATTTTGAATATTATTACTGCCCTGCTTATGATCCGTATAGCTTTTGGTAATTTGAGCAGAAAAAATTTTATCAGGGCAGTTGGCTATCTCTATTTAATCAGTTTTTTAACTATAGGTACTATTTTATCTCTGGTCTATATCTTTGGTCTGACTCCTTTTAAGAATACTGGCAATATATTCTTGATGGCTACAGGATTAATAATCATTGTATTAATAAGTAAACAGGGGTGGCATATATTCAATAAATATGTTACTCCTGATGTATTTTATGTACCATCAATAATTTGTATAAATGACCGGCAGGTAAGATTAAACGCTCTGATAGATACAGGTAATAGTCTTACCGATCCCTTGACTCATGAACCGGTTATTGTTACTGAGTTTAAGTCTTTACTACCCTTATTTCCTGATGATTTAAGAAAGAAATTAACTGAAAAAGGGGGGATGATGGGTTTAATAGAAATATTGAATGAAAATGGCTGGGGTAACCGGGTCCGGGTTTTACCATTTTCTGATCTCGGACAAGAGCATGGCATGTTAACCGGCATAAGGCCTGACCGGGTCAAATTTTTATATAAAGAAACAACTTTTGAGACGAAAAAAGTTTTGATTGCCATTACTGACAAAAAACTTGATGATGAAGGCAAATATCAGGCCCTTATTAATCCTCATTTAATACAGGAGATAGACTAGTGTGATGGCTTACTGGTTTAGACACAGAAGCAAGTGCTAGAAAGGAGAGTGTTTGTGTTTAAACAATTATATTTCGGTCTCAAGTTCAAAGTTAGAATCTGGTGGATTAAATGTCTGCGATTCTTTGGTTTTTATAGATCACCAATTTATTATCTGGGGAGTAGTGAAACATTACCACCCCCATTAGAAGATAATGAGGAAGACTATCTTCTGGAAAAACTGGAAGAGGGAGAGAATGATGTTAAGGAACTGTTGATAAAACATAACTTACGTCTGGTTGTCTACATTGCTCGAAAATTTACCAATACAGGAATAGATGTAGAGGACCTTGTCTCAATAGGTACAATTGGACTTATTAAGGCAGTACATACCTTTGATGTAACTAAAAATATAAAACTTGCTACCTATGCTTCGCGCTGTATTGAAAATGAGATTTTGATGTATCTAAGAAAAAATAATAAAAAACGGTCAGAGATATCCTTTGATGATCCCCTCAATATTGACTGGGATGGTAATGAATTAAAACTGTCAGATGTGATGGGGACCGAGGGTGACCTGATCTATAAGAGTATAGAAAAAGAAGTTGACAGAAATCTATTAAAACTTGCCATGAAAACGCTGACTGATCGGGAAAAAAAGATTTTAATTCTGAGGTATGGCCTGTTAAAATCGGGTGAAACCAAGACACAGAAAGATGTTGCCAATATACTTGGAATTTCACAATCTTATATTTCCAGGCTGGAGAAACGGATTATAAAAAAATTAAAGAAAGAAGTTTCCAAGATGGTTTAGTCATAAAATCTAATAATTTAGTGGAAACTATTGTGAGAGGAGAGATCCTCTCTTTTTTATTTTTATCCTCGTTTTAATACCTTTCTATTAGTATTCTCCAATATAATTTTTCTTTCTTTTTTAATCCTGTATTATGAACCTTCATATCAATATATTACAAATTTTAGGATGTATAAATAACATCTTCCTGGTAATAATGATAATGTAAATAAATACATTATTTATCGAATGCAGGGGGGCAATAAGGATGGGTAATAAAGTTGAAATAAGTGGAGTAAATACATCAGAATTACCGGTCTTAACCAATAAAGAGATGCGAGTACTTTTTCGTAAGATGCAGAATGGTATAGAAGAGGCGCGAAATACGATCGTCAGCGGTAATCTGAGATTAGTATTGAGTGTACTGCAGCGGTTTACTAACCGGGGAGAAAATGTAGATGATCTCTTTCAGGTAGGTTGTATAGGTTTAATGAAGGCTATTGATAATTTTGATTTGAGCCAGAATGTTAAATTTTCGACCTATGCAGTACCCATGATTATTGGTGAAATCCGGAGATATCTACGTGATAATAATCCAATCCGGGTCAGCCGTTCCCTGCGCGATACTGCCTATAAAGCTCTACAGATGAAAGAACAGTTGAAAAATAAAAATTCAAAGGAGCCATCTTTAAAAGAGATTTCAGAAGAACTGGATATACCAAGGTCAGATATTACCTATGCTCTTGATGCTATTCAGGATCCAATTTCTCTATTTGAACCGATTTATCATGATGGTGGAGATCCGATTTTTGTTATGGATCAGATCAGTGATGAGGAATCAGAGGATGAAACCTGGCTGGAAGGTATTGCAGTCCGGGAGGCACTGAGAAAATTAGATACCAGAGAAAAGCTTATCTTAACCTATAGATTTTATGAAGGAAGAACCCAGATGGAAGTAGCTGACGAAATAGGTATTTCCCAGGCTCAGGTATCCAGATTGGAGAAGGCTGCCTTGAAGAGACTAAAAAGGTATGTCAGGGAGGAGAAAAAATGAAAAATAAAAGTAAAATATTTATCGTATTAATAATTGTATCTTTAATATATTTGAGTATTACAGCCAACAGTGCGTTTGTTCTCAGAAAGTCGGACCAGTTAATCAATGCCTATAAGAATGATGGTTTAATCAGGTTACATGTAATTGCCAACAGCAATACACCTGCGGACCAGTATTTAAAGAGAAGAGTCAGAGATAAAGTTGTTAACTATATGGCCGGATATTCCAGTCTGGAATTTAATGATTCTACACTGGAAAATGTCAAAAAAGTAGTTAAAGACACTATAGCTGAAAATGGTAATGATTATCCTGTAAAAATAATTTTCGGGAATTTCGATTTTCCCAAAAGAACCTATGGAGATATGACCCTGCCGGCCGGACAATATAAGGCCTTAAGAATAATAATTGGTGAAGGAGAGGGATCAAACTGGTGGTGTGTCCTATTACCACCTGTCTGTTTTTCAAATCAGGAACAGGTCACAGGGCAGTCAGATATTGAATTACGCCTGAAAATATCAGAATTAATAAAAAACACAGGCAAAAGTAAATTAATTAAAGTTGCCCAGAAAATACTGGGAATTTAAATAGAATAATTTTTAAATCAATAATTAAACCAGAGGTCTTCATAGATCTCTGGTTTCACATTTTAATCCCCCCTATCATATATTAATGGGAGAGGGGAGGAATTAATGTGATGAAGAAGTCAGAACTCACTATGAAAGATGTGATCGATGTTTCTACTGGTAAGAAACTGGGTTTTATTAATGATGTTGAGATAGATATTGACCAGGGTAAAATAAGGGCAATTATTGTTCCTTCACATCAGAATAGAGTATTCAGTTTTTTTTCCAAGAAGCAGGACCTGACCATCGACTGGAAAGATATACAAAAAATTGGTGAGGATGTAATTCTGGTATCGGGATAGTTTTAAAATCATGATTAATTATGATATACTTAAGAAAGAAATTATTGCTTATGTTAGATTTATAATGATAAGAAGGAAAATAAGAAAAAGGAGGAGTTTACTTGTTTTCCTGGAAAGATAACAATGATATTAAATATCTTGAGATCGAAGAATTTAAAGCAGAGGGAGTCACAGCTATTTTTACTTCCCGGCAGGGGGGAGTAAGTAAGGGCTGTTATGAGAGCCTGAATCTGGCCTTTCATACTGATGATAAAAAAGAAAATATATTAAAGAACAGGCAGTTAATCTCTGAAACATTGAATTTAAATCATCTGGACCTGACTGCAGCAGAACAGGTTCACGGTAATCAAATATACATAGTAAATGAAAAGGACTGCGGTCGGGGTGCCCTGGCCTTTGATAAAAGTATTCCCGGGATTGATGCCTTAATTACTGATAAAACCGGGTTACCACTGATTTCTTTTTATGCGGACTGTGTTCCTCTTTTTTTTCTG
>JADQBU010000256.1 GCA_016278435.1 Halanaerobiales bacterium | reverse complement strand
CAAGAGACCGATGTTTAATACGGTAGAAACAATTAAAACGATCCTGAAAATATTTCCCGATATGTTAAAAACCACTAAGGTAAAAAAGATAAGGATGTATGAAGCAGCAAAAAGGGATTATATTAATGCTACAGAACTGGCTAATTTTCTGGTTCAGAAGGGGATTACTTTCAGAAAAGCTCATGAAATTGTCGGTAAGATAGTTCTGTATGGAATTAAAAAGGAGATTGAAATAACTGAACTAACTCTGGATGAATGGAAAAGGTTTATTCCTGATATGAAAGCTGATTATATAAATGAAATGAATGAACTATTATCTGTAGTTAATTGTGTGAAGCGCTCTAGATCTACCGGAGGCCCAGCACCAGAAGAGACATTACGGGTCATTAGACAGGAAAAAGAGTGGATAGCATTAAAGAAATAAGGTCGCCTTAATAGATTCACTAATTAATTACAACAAAATCTAAATATTTGTCAAATATTTTAAAAGCTGTAGGTTAACATTTTTTGTTAATTTGCAGTTTTTTATTTTATAAAGTAAAAATTATTTTAAAGTAAATGGAGAATTGATATAATTAACCAAAGTACAGTTTATAAAGATAAAATATGAAGATTAGCAGGAATAAAAAGCAACTGGTAAAGGTAAATTAACGATTTTGTTGAATTAAATAAGTAGTTGTATTGTTTTAAGTTGGGGAAAATAAATAAGATTCATCTGGATTAAAAGGAGTGACTAAATTGAGACTTTTACATACAGCTGACTGGCATCTGGGTAAACACCTGGAAGGCTACAGTAGATTAGAAGAACAGGAAGCTTTTATAGATGAATTGATTGATATTGTAGATAAAAATGATATAAATATGGTTCTTTTATCCGGGGATATCTATGATACGTTTAATCCCTCAGCCGATGCTGAAAAATTATTTTTCAGAGCTTTAAAAGGATTATCAAACGGAGGGGAAAGGATTATCTGCATTATTTCCGGAAACCATGACAGTCCCAGCAGATTAATAGCTCCCAGTCCTTTGACCTGTAGTCAGGGTATTATTATCATGGACAGACCCGGTTTTATAATCAGTCCACAGAGGGTTGGAAAACATAAGCTTGTGTCAGGGGGAGAGGGTTATCTGGAGTTTGAAATAAACAATGAACGGGTAGTTTTGCTTTCTTTACCTTACCCCTCAGAGAGTAGATTGAATGCAGTTCTTGGTGAAATTAAAGATGAGAGAGTTCATAGTCTGGATTATTCAGCTAAAGTGGGAGAAATATTTGCGGAACTGGAAAAGCATTACTGTGAGGATAAGATAAATATAGCCATGAGTCATCTTTTTATTGCTGGTGGTGAAGAGAGTACGTCAGAGAGACCGATCCAGGTTGGAGGCGGATTAACCGTCAGTAGGGAGCAACTTCCAGAAAATTCTCAGTATACAGCTCTGGGTCACCTTCACCGCTGTCAGACCGCCTGTAGTGAGAGAAATGCTTACTATGCTGGGTCACCCCTACAGTATAGCTCCAGTGAGAAGAATCATAACAAAAGTGTCAGTTTAGTAGACATTGAGGCTGGAAAAGAAGTTAAGATTGAACAGATTGCTTTAATGAATAGAAAACCTATAGAAACCTGGGTTGTTGACAGTATAGAACAGGCATTTGAAAAGTGTAAAGCTCATCAGGACCGGGATGTCTGGGCTTACTTGAAGATTAAAACAGACAGACCCTTGCTCCAGTCAGATATTAAGAAGATTAAAGAATTAAAGGGAGATATTCTGAGTATTATTCCCCTTACTTTCGAGGAGTTTGAAAGTGAGAAAAAAGAAGAACTGATGGAAGAACTCGATATTAGAGAATTATTTAAGGAGTACTACCGGCGAACAAAAGAAATGGATCCCGGTGAAGAGGTAATGAATATGTTGAGCAGGATACTGAACGAGAAGGAGGAACTTGATGAGACCGGTACTTCTTAAGATATCAGGTTTAAATAGTTTTGTGGAGGAAGAAGAAATAGACTTTACCAAACTCGTGGAAAAGGGTTTATTCGGTATCTTTGGACCTACCGGTAGTGGTAAATCCAGCATTCTGGATGCTGTAACCATTGCTCTTTACGGGAGAATTTCCAGGGATACAAAGGAGTTTATCAATAAAGAGAAGGAAGAGCTCTATGTCTATTTTGAATTCGAACTTCAAGATAATAAATATACTGTTGAAAGGAAACTACAGATATCAGATACCGGAGGATATAATACAACACTGGCCAGACTTATTATTGATGAAAATAGCCAGGAACGGGTCTTTGATAAGGTCAGCCTCATAGATGAAAAAATTGAAGAAGTTATAGGTCTGAATCATGAAGACTTCATGCGCACCGTTGTCCTTCCCCAGGGTAAATTCAGTCGGTTTCTTAAATTAACAGGACGCGACCGTAGGGACATGCTGGAGCGGATACTTAATCTGGAAGAATTCGGGGAAAGGTTGATGAAGAGATTAAAGAAACAGAGGGATATAAGGCAAGAAAAAATAGGGAAGATAAATGCCATCTTAAGTAATTACCAGGAGGTTAACAGGGAAAGTCTGAAAGAGGAAAAGGAGAATTTAAAGCAGCTTATTTCTACATATAAAGATATTACCCGGGATCTAACTGAGAAGAAAAAAGAATATGATAAGTATAAACAGGTGCGCAAACTACAGGGGGAGCTGGAAGATTATCAGAACCGGCAGGACAAACTTGCTGAACAGAAAGAAGAAATAGCCAAAAAAAAGAGTAATCTGGTGAAGACGCGTCAGGCAGTCAGTATCAAGAGTGACCTCAATAGATATAAAGAGTGCAGTAAACAGATAAAGGATAACAGGGTTGAGAGGGAGAGCTTGCTAGAGGAGATAAAATCATTAACTGAAAAAAAACATAAACTTGCAGAGGAGTACGAAACCCTGGTAGAACAAAAGGAGAAAGAACTACCTGTACTGACTGAAAAAAAGATAAAAATCAAGACGGCTCTGGAGTTAAAAGAAAAAAATCAGGACCTGAGCAGTAATATTTCCAGCAAACAACAGGAATATGAAGGCTTACAGAAAAGTCAGGAAAAACTCAAATCTGAAATAGATAAAATCAAAGAGGATATAAAGGAAGAAAAATCGGTTATTGAGGCCAAAGAAAGTAGAATGGACAAACTTCAGGTTTCTTCAGACTACAGAAAGGATGTAGCCGGGGGCCTGGAACTTGAGAATAATTATAAACAGAAAAAAGAACAATTGGATAAAATCAAAGAGGAAAAAGCAGCAGTTATTGATAGTTTTAACCAGGATAAACAGAGTTTGACTAATCTGCAAGATGAATTAAAAGATATCGAAGCTCAGATACTGCAAGTTTATGATAAGAAACTTAATAACCTGGAGCAAGAAAAAGATAATAGTAATGATGAGTTAAAAATTTTAAAAGATAAAATAAAGTTAAAAGAAGAAAAACTGCAGGAATTAAAAAAAGAGATTAAGGAGATAGAAACCCGGAATATGGCCGGCATTCTGGCCGGCAGTCTCAAAGAAGGAAAACCCTGTCCGGTCTGTGGTTCGCCTGAACATCCAGTTATAGCAGAAGAGGTAGAAACAGATTTAACTACTGCCAGGGATGAAAGGGAGAAATTAGAAAAAGATCTTCAAGCTCTGCAGGAAAAAAGAAATAAACTCAGCTCTGGTTTGACTTTGACAGAAAACGAAATAGGCAGATTAAAGAAAGAAAGAATTAATCTGATTACTACTTTTTCCAATGATGTTGATGAACTGCTGGATATTACTTTTACAGAACTGTTATCTCTGGATAATCTGCAGAAAAAGAGGGAAGAAACCAGGGAAGAAATAAGTAAACTCAATGGTAGTTTAAAAACAAACCAGGAAAATATCGGCAATATTGATAAAAAGCTGGGACAAGAACAGAGTATATTTAATGATGTCAGCGAAGAGTATATAGATAAGTTGCAGGAATTAGCAATTAGTAGTTTTACAGATGAGAATAAAACGCTCGGAGAAAAAGATAAACAGCGGGAGCTAATCCAGCAGGAGATTAAAACCGTTAAAGAAGAATTGGAAGACAGGAATAAAAAACTGGAGCATATGCAGAAGGAATTTAATGATAAAGAAAAGATACTGCTGCAGGAGAATAATGAACTGGAAAAAATCAAGGAAAAGCTAGCAGAGAATGATAAAATGATAAAAGTAAAGGTAGGGGAGAAAGATCCCTCAACTTATCTTAAACAGGTTGAAGATAGGGAAATAGAATTAAATAAAAGTGTTAAACAGAAAAAAGAAAACTTTAAAGAATCAGAAGATGAGTTAAATAAAAAGAAAAACCTGAATAATACTATAGAAGATAGACTGGAACGCCTGCAGGAAGAAACCAGTAAGCTAGAAGGATTTCTCGAACAAAATCTCTCTAAATTTGAATTTAGTGATATTGAAGAGGCTCAGACCTATCTGGTGTGGGAAGATAATATTGAAAAATGGGAGAAAGAATTAGAGGAATTCAGGAATCAGTTAAATGAAATCACCAATAATATTAAGAGATTGGAAAAAGAACTGGATGGAGAATCTATTGGTGGAGAGCAGTGGGAGAAATTAACTGAAGAAAAGTCAGCACTGGAAAAAAAGCAGGAAGAACTGCAGGAAAAAATAGGTGGTCAAAAGACAACAATAGAAAAATTAAAAGAAGAACTGGAAGATAAGAAGAAAAAAGACAGGGAGAAAAAAGAACTGGATTATGAACTATCTTTAATTAAAGAGATTGATGATCTGGTCCGGGGTAAGAGCTTTGTTGAATTTGTAGCCATACGACAACTGCGCTATATTGCCCGGGAAGCTTCAGAAAGATTGATGGAGATAACAAACAATAGGTATAGGCTGGAACTTAATGACCAGGGAGAATTTGTAATCTGTGACCTTTACAGTGGAGGAGTAAAAAGAGGCTGTAATACACTTTCTGGTGGGGAAACATTTTTGACTTCACTATCACTGGCCCTGGCCCTTTCCTCACAGATACAGCTTAAAGGCAGCTCCAGTATGGAATTTTTCTTTCTGGATGAGGGATTTGGCACACTTGATGCGAACTTACTTGATATTGTCATGAATTCTCTGGAAAAACTTCAGAACGAAAACCTGTCGGTAGGCATTATTAGCCATGTAGAGGAGTTGAAAAACAGGGTACCGGTAAAACTCCTGGTCGAACCTGCTCAACCGGGAATAAGAGGGACAAAAGTTAGATTGGAGTATTCATAAATATAAAGGTAAAAGACCAGGAATAAAGACGGTAATCCAGGGCCGGTGGAAAATGCTTTAATTGGTACTGAAATTCCCCATCCCGATATGCTGGAGACAGTTTTAGGCAGAATTATACGTTCTTTTGATCCCTGTATCTCATGTGCTACTCATGTATATACGGTTGAAGGTAAATTGCAGGATAAAATCGTTTTTTGAAGTGGTGATAAGTTTGCATGAAATGTCAGTAATGGGTGAGGTTTTTAAGATAATTAAAAAATCGAATCATTTCCGGAGTTAATTAAAACGAAGGCCCCACCTTTAGCCCATATTAACCAGATTAATGCAAAAAATATTTACATCCGGGGAGACAAACTATTTGTTATAAAGGAAAGCAGTCTTAAAGAAAATACAGTAGCCATGATTCCTCCAGATATTGCGACCTGTAGTGAGTGTCTAAATGATCCGGACTGTGGGCCTATTAAGAAAGCAGCATCAATAATAGGACATATAACAGGAAATAAAGATACTCAGGTCACTCTGGAAACAAAAATTGGCGGTAAAAGAATAATCAATAAATTAATAGACCATATGTTGCCGCGGATATGTTAATATTGTAAATTATCAGTCTATGCAGGAATTTGGTAAAAAAAAGAGAATTATTTTAATTAAAAGAAGCAAGTTATTGACTGGTATAACAAAAAAATGGCAATGGAATAGGAGGACCTATGGAAAAAAGAACATTTATCTTAATATCTGTAATCTGTCTACTGATGATTTTCAGTTCCATAGTCCAGGCAGATATAGTCGGGGTATTTCCTGTAGACTGGGGGATGGATATTGATGAGGTTTTTGATAAGATAGAAAGCAGTCAGGACTTTGAGTATGTTGGAGAAGATTTCACTTAAGAGGAATACAGCTCATATTATGATTATTATTATATTCAAACTGATGCTTACTGTTATAACTTATTTGATGGAGACCTGTCAGGTGAGACTGGAAATAATTATGCCGCCTATTTTATTTTTGATGATAACTTACAATTAAGGTTTATTGAATGTTATCAATTATCTACATTAACAGGTTATTTTTTTGACTTAAAAGAAAGATATGAAAGATTTATCAAAAATATAAATATAACTCAGGGTGATAAATATAGTTATAATGAAGAATGGTTAGATGAAAGTTATAAACTGGATGAGTGGGATTATGAAGGATATGACTGGGCGGCTTCTCTTGGATATTTAGATGTAACAGCTACTATGGTAAC
Source organism: Halanaerobiales bacterium (assembly GCA_016278435.1). Classification (GTDB taxonomy): domain Bacteria; phylum Bacillota; class Halanaerobiia; order Halanaerobiales; family JADQBU01; genus JADQBU01. Next base: position 141 of record JADQBU010000256.1, on the reverse strand, counting down.
CGATGAAACTATAACAGATTTAATACTTTACGGTGAAGATGGAGAGATTTATGCTGAGATAAATTTTTTCGATGGAAGTTATTTTGATTAAAGGAGTTGAATACAGTTCCAAAGAATTAGATTATATACACTACTTAAAAA
>JADQBU010000081.1 GCA_016278435.1 Halanaerobiales bacterium | reverse complement strand
TCAAGAAAAGTTTTAATGAGGAAAAAAGAAGGTGGGCCCTTAAAAGGTTCAGAGGTGTCTTACCAGATGGTTTTGATCCAGAAAAATGGATTAATGAATCATATAATAATATAATCCCGATTGAGAATGGTCACACTTTTGATCTTGGTGATAGAAAGATAGAAGTAGTTGCCATTCCCGGGCATTCACCGGGTAGTATCGGACTGATAGATGAAAATGAGAGAATGCTCTTTTCCGGGGATTCTATTGTAGCGGGACATATCTGGATGCATTTAGAAGATTCAACTAAATTAAGCACATTTCTGGATAGTCTAAAAACTGTAAAAGCAAACCAACATAAATTTGATCAAATATTACCCGGACATGTGAAAACACCTGTAGATGCTGAAATCCAGAATGAGTTAATTGCAGGTGTTGAGGCAATATTATCAGGTGAAAAGGAAGGTAGTTATCATAAGACATTTGTTGGAGAAGGATTAATTTCTCATTTCGATTCCTGTAGCATTGTATATAAGTAGGAGATTATAAAAAATAAATCAAGATTAATGGAGTGGTTTATATGTTGATAGCCAGTTTTATTGGTGGGATTACGGTGTTACTCTTTGGCCTCATTGTTAGATTCTTAAAAGTGAGTGGCTTGATTGCAGGGTATAATACGATGCCACAAGAAGAAAGGGAAAAAGTTGATGAAGAAAAATTGACAAGATTTGTTGGAAATTTTTTATTAATAACTGCTGCAATTATATTGGTGCCAGGTGTAGTTGGACTGTTTATCAATATGCCCGGTTTGATTTTTACAATATCCTGGATATTATTTATTGCTGTAATAATTATTGGAGTTATTTTTATGAACACAGGTGACCGCTTTTAAAAATAGTTTAATACTTATTGGAGGCCTGGCATTATTTAAAAGACCTATTAATTGAAGCAGGGATTTATCAATTATGGGGAGGAATTCGATGTTTGAATATAAGGTTGACGATAATATATCACTTAAATTATTAAATAAGAGTGACGCAGAAGATTTATATGCTTTAATTAATTCAAATAGATTATATTTACGCCAATGGTTGTCCTGGTTGGATAAAATTAAAGAGGTTAATGATACTGTTTCTTTTATCAATAATACCCGGGACCAGTTTGCTAACAATAATGGGTTTCAGGCTGGTATCTTGGTAGACCAGAAATTAACTGGAATTATTGGTCTACATGAAATCGACTGGGAAGATAAGAAAACCGAGATAGGATACTGGATAGACCAGAATTATCAGGGTAGAGGAATAATCACAAAAGCATGTAAGGCATTACTGGATTACTTGTTTAACCGGTTAAAGTTAAATAAGGTTGAGATTCATTGTGCTGAACAAAATACTAAAAGTCAGCAGATTCCTTTGAAACTGGGTTTTGTAAGGGAAGGATTAATCAGAGAAGCTCAGTGGTTATATGACCACTATGTTAACCTTGTGATTTACGGTTTATTGGCAAGTGAATATGTAAACCGGGATGATGAAAAATGTTAAAACTGGAAACAGATAGACTTATAGAAAAGCTAAGGAAGAAAAAATAAAACAGGAAGAAATTATACTTTCCCCCTGTTTAATAAAATTATTTTTTATTATTAAATATTATTAATAGCGGTCCTCCATTTCTGATCTTACAGGTACAACAAATCCGGTAATATAATGTCTATGACCATCCTCGTAACTTGTTGAAAATGATGCCTGATGTGTGTGATTTCCATCAGGTAAATCTATAGCAGGTCCTGTTCTGGCCCGGTAATAATGAAAATGTCCATCATTAAAGGTTGTACCGCCAATAATTTCGTGATAATGTGTTCTGTTTTCTCTAATGGGGGTACTTGTTATTCCGGGATGAACATGGCAGTGCCCATCATTACAGCTGGTTATACCAGTATGATCGTGGACATGCTGATAAGGATCTTCATCTCTATACATAATTTCACCCCCTTTATCTTAATTTATGACAATTAATATTATTTGGTGAATTCAGGGAGGAATGTAAATTGGATAAAAATCAGTTACTGAAATTAATTAAAGAAGAATATAAAAATATCGGAGCTGCCGACTCTGCTGCCAGGATTAAAGTAGCAAGGAGGGTATATCCATTTTTATCTGCTAATAACGAGGATTTAATGGAACTATTTGATTATTTTGTTTCCACAGATAAAGGTGAGATATTCTGGTTAGTTACTGAATGGATTAAAAGAAAAAAACTTTATCAACTTGAATTTATGCCTTATTACCAGAAGTGGTTGTATAATTATATAAATAGATGGGGTAGATGTGATATTTTTTGTTACCGGGTGTTAAATCCTATGGTTGAAAAATATCCCCGGTTGTTTGCAGAAGTAATGAAATGGACTGATTCAGAAAAGACTTATGTTAGAAGAGCAGCTCCGGTTAGCCTGCTGGAATCAACACGGAGTTTTAAAGTAAATATTAGTTTTGATAAAGTATTGAAGGTTGTTGAAAAACTAAAAGATGATGAAGAGATTCATGTACAGAAGGGTGTAGGCTGGCTTTTGAAATATACTTATTTAAGTTATCCCAAAGAAGTTTATAATTACTTAAAAAACAATGTAGATAACTTATCCCGGGTTATCTTTAGATATGCTCTGGAAAAAACTCCAGACCATATTAAAAGTGAATTAATGAATCTTTGAAATATATGAATCTCACCATGTAAAGAGGTGATTATTATGTCTAAGGTGGTAAAAGTGTTCTTAATAATTTTAGCTCTTTTTTTTATTGCTCTTATAGTAATATTAATTATTGCTAAAATTTCTGAAAATGGTAAAATATTATCACCGGTAAAACATAAAGAATTATTTATTCTTGAAAATGAAGTAGAATACCCAGCAATTTTAAAAACTGAAGGTAATCAAATTATTAATTCAGAAGGAAAGGCAATATTATTTAAAGGAATTATGCCGGCGGATCCAGCACGATTACATAATTTAAATAAATTCAATAAGGGTTTTTTTGACCAAATAAAAGAAACAGGAGCGAATATTATTAGAATTCCAGTTCATCCAGAAAACTGGGTAAATGATGAGGATTATTTATGGAGATATCTTGATCTTATCGTCAAATGGACTGGCGAATTAAATATTTATGTGATTATAGACTGGCATTATATTGGAAATATATCTACGGGTGAGGGTCAAAATATGCCAGATATAGAAATTCCGACTAAAGAATTAACTATTTCTTTCTGGGAAAAAGTCTCAAAATATTTTATAAATGCACCACATGTTTTATTTGAGATATATAATGAACCGGCAGATATATCTGAAACTTTATGGAATGAGAATGCCAATAAGATAGCAGGTATCATTAGAAATATTGGTGCAGAACAGCTAATAATTATAGGAGGTACCCAGTATGGAAAAAATATTTCATGGGTTGAAGAAAACCCGATAAAATATAAAAATATTGTCTATGCTTCCCACATATATCCAGCCCATAAACAAAATACCTGGTCTTATTATTTTGGAAATATATCAAAAAAATATCCTGTGTTAATAACTGAATGGGGATTTATAGATGAAGACCAGGATACGGACCAGTTGTATCTGGTTGGTAATGCCGATAATTATGGTAAAACATTTTTAAAATTTTTAGAAGAAAGAAATATAGGTTGGATAGCCTGTTGGTATGATAATAAGTGGGAGCCAAATATATTTAAAGAAGATTTTAAAAGTTTAACAAAATACGGCAAATATATTAAAAAGAAGTTGAAGGTGAAAGCAAATGATTAAAAGTAAGTTTTTTTTAATTTTCTTTTGTTTATGTTTGTTGATCTTTCAGGGTATTGTAACTGCAGATGATTTTTACAAACCTGTAAGAAATACTGATACTCTTGATAATGTTTTTGTAGAAATATTACCCCGTGTTGAATTATTAGCCGGGGTATTAAGTCAAACCACCTGGATAGATATTAATGGACCACAGAGCAAAGGTAACGAATATTATCGTGATTTAAAATCATTTTTTACTCAATATAAAGATGATGAAGCCATAAAAATTGCCCAGGACTTAACCAACAGAGGTTTCACCTATGATGCCCCACCAAATTTTATTTTAAGTCTGGGACCACTACCGGATTTAAAATTAGAAAACGGTTATAGTGAATATTTAATAAACAGAGCAGACGGTAAAAATATTCTGGGAAAGTTTAGATTAGCGCTGATTGACTTAGCTCAAAAATCTGATTTCAATACATTCTTCGAAAAACATCGTGATGATTTTCAAAGTTATTTAGATATTATAATGAAGGAGTTTGATGCCAGAAAGGTAATCAACTGGGAGCAGAACTTTTTTGGTTGGAGTGGAGATGAATTTCATCTGGTTCTGGCTCCAGCCATGTTTCCAGGTGGGGGATATGGAGCTACTATAGAGAAACCAGATGGCAAAAAAATAATTTACCAGGTTGTACGGGAAAGAGGAAGTAGTGAAAATGAACCAGAGTTTCCCTCGGGGACTTCTCTGGAATTGCTCGCTTTACATGAATGGGGTCATTCTTTTGTTAATCCCTCAGTAGCAAAATACAGTAATTTAATAGATGAATTAGATTTATCAGATTTTTATAAACCAGTAAAAAAGATAATGCGCAAACAGGCCTATAGTAGTATTGAGACTTTTTTTAATGAGCAGATTTTAAGGGCTGTAACAGTTCTGGCGGTAAAAGATTTATATGATGAGGATTTATACAGGGACCAATTAAAATATAATACGGAGAGAGGTTTTTACCTAACTGAATATACCATTGAACAACTGGAATATTATCGAAATCATAGAGATGAGTTTAATACTTTTGATAAGTTTATTCCTTATTTATTTGCAAATTACAGTGATAACCTTGAAAAGCTTACAAAAGAAGTCAGTAATAATGGTCGGATGTTTAAAGGAATCATTGTATTATTAGGTGTGTTGTTAGTTTCAATAACCTTGCTGAAAATATAATTTCCCTGGATAGTTTTATTGAGAGTAAAGGTATTGGAACAAAACTTATAGAAAAAGTAGTTGATACTGCCCGGAAGAAAAAATGCAAAAGAACATGACGAATCTTATCTGCCGGATGAAAACTTTACCCCAGGTAAAGAAAACCCTACATATTTGTTATATAATCGATCAAATGAATTAACCGGTGTGATATCATTGATGATGGATAAGGGAAGGTTTAGAATTTTACACTCAACTGAAGCTAAATATGATAACTATAAATGTTTGCTTGACAAAATATTACCTTACACAGATGCGTTGAAAAACATTTATCTTTTCATTCCTGAAGGTAAAATAACAGTAAGAGATATCTTAAAAAGGCTGGACTTTTATGAACAACGATATTCCTGGTATTTAGAGATTGATAATATTCAGCTTAATAAAGTTGAATTTCATGATATTTTTAATTTAAAATCTGTACAGGAGAATAAAGAAGAAAATATTTGGTGTGATATTATTAATAATAATTTCAAAGATCATCAGGGGTTTTCTCAATTGCAATCAAATGATATAAAAGAAATGAAGGGTCAAAATACAGAAATGCTTATATTATGGAGAGGGAGAATACCAATTGGGACAATTCAAATAGATATAGAAGTTGAGGATAATATAAAAGTAGGTTTCATCTCATGGTTAAGTATTAATAAACAGTATAGAGGGATGGGATTAGGAAGAAATCTACTGAGGTCTGCAATAAATTTATCATATAATAATATGGCAAAAAAAGTGGGTTTAGTTGTACATTCAACAAATGAAAATGCAATTCAATTATATCAAAGTGAAGGATTTAAAAAGGTTGAGGCTTTTATATGTTATAATAAAAAGATTTAGCGAGGGAATTTATTCAAAAAAGTTTAAAGGTTCCAGGAATAAAGGCATCAGTCAATTATGGGTATATTAATAGGTGTTCTTGCCGGATTGATAGTGGGTGGAATCCGGGATCAAGAGGAGAGTGAATAAAATAAGTAATAAAAATAGGATTTCAAAACATAACTTTACTAAAATTATAGTTATATTAATAATTTTCTCTGCATTATTATTTGCCTTTAAACTCTTTACACCGATAAATACCGGGGAATTTACTTCCCCGGAAGAATATACAGAATATCTTGACCAACGGATTCCGTTTTTAATGAAAGATTATGATATTCCCGGAGTGAATATTGCACTTATTAGAAAAGGTAAGACAGTCTGGTCAAAGTCCTATGGGTATGCTGACATTGAAGAAGGCAGAAAAATGACTACTGATACTTACTGCCGTGTGCAGTCTATTTCCAAGTCTGTCACTGCCTGGGGTGTAATGAAATTAGTTGAGCAGGGAAAGATAGGTCTGGACGAACCAGTTGAGATGTATCTTGCTAACTGGAAATTGCCAGACTCTGAATTTTCAGAGGGGAAAATAACAGTAAGGCAGTTACTCAGTCATAGTGCTGGTTTGCCTCTGGGAACTGTTGGTGTTCATTATTCACCAGATGAAGATATTCCCTCATTGGAAGCAAGCCTATCAAAAAGAGCTGTTCTAAAACAGGAGCCGGGATTATTATTTTCATATTCCAATACAGGATTTAATTTACTTGAGTTGTTAATTGAGGAGGTAACCGGTCGGGAATTTGCTGAATACATGGAGCAAGAAGTTTTGATTCCCCTGGGAATGAGCAATTCCAGTTTTACCTGGA
>JADQBU010000146.1 GCA_016278435.1 Halanaerobiales bacterium | reverse complement strand
GCACCTCATTATTCATTCCATTCTGTTAATTTTATTGATAAAAATGAGGGCTGGCTGGTTAAAGATGCAGCACAGGGGAAAAAGCAGGTTTATGAGATTTTGCAGACTACAGATGGCGGGAAGAACTGGGCAAGTATACTGCAGAGTAATTCACAGATAAAAAAGGTGTTATTTATAAGCAAAAATGATGGTTGGATTATTACCCAGGAAGATAGAAATACCCAATCAGATACTAAGACAGGTATCATTAAAATTCAACACACTGATGATGACAAGACCTGGGAAATCCAGTGGCAGGATGAAGTTAATATGTCAGATAAACTTGATTTATGGTTTGCTAATAAAGACTGTGGTTTTGCCCTGATCAACGGGATACTCCTTTCTACAAAAAATGGTGGTAAGGAGTGGTCAAATGTTTCTTTTGATGTCGAAGGATTTATTCCCCAACATATAAGCTTTGTTGATGCCAATACTGGTTGGGTTATAGGTAACGTTAAGGTTGAGAAGCAGGATAATCAAAATAAACTCCTTGTTTTACAGACTGTTGATGGTGGTCAACACTGGCAGCAGCAGTTTGAAAAAATAATTCCTGAAGGTCAACTTGTCAGCAGCATAGACATTGATTTTGTTAACAAAACTACAGGCTGGTTTTTAACATCAAATTTAGAAACCTGGGCCGGTGAGCTTTTTTATACAGCAAATTCAGGTCAAAGCTGGCAGAAAATTAATGAGATTAAATGTGTGCGACCAACCCCGGTGGAGCTTGAATTTATAAACCAGCAGGTGGGCTGGATTCCCTTGAATGTTGGAGCGGGACCGGTTGCAGGTGGTTTACTTTTAACTACAGATGGCGGGAAACATTTAAATTTAATTAATAATGATCAATATCTCAATAGTATGGTGGAAGTTGGTTTTACTTCTGACAAAGAGGGGTGGGCAGTTGGTACAAACCCTAATCAGGGCAACTATCTTGTCAGGACTGATGATGGTGGGGAGACATGGACCCAGGTCTTTCCCCGGATTAGGCCAACAGAAGATATTTCATTTGTTAATAATAAACATGGGTTTGGTCTTGGCCAGCTCTCTGATTCTGGTGCACTGCTTTCTACTGCTGATGGAGGAGATACCTGGCAGAATATTAATAGTTTTTCTGAAAAATATCGTCCCGCAAGGATAACATTTATTAATAACAAAACGGGATGGATACTGGCAACACCAATAGATGCTAATAAAACAGTCATTCTTAAGACTACAGACAGTGGTAAGACATGGGATGTTGAAAAAGGAAATATTCCCCAGGTAGGTCTCTGGTCTACCTCTTACTTTAAATTTTACAATATTAAAGATGGTATCTTGATTAACAATGGGAATAAAATCAACCTCTACTACACCAGTGATGGTGGAAGTATCTGGCAGAAATCTGAACAGGAACGATTAAATGGCCAGTATCAGTTTAGTTTTAGTTCCAGTAAGGAGGGCTGGGAGGTTTATTCCTCACAATCTAATACTGTTGATTTAAATTATACCCGGGATGGGTCAACCTGGGAAAGTCTGGGGCAAATTGCTTCTAATGCCCGGGTGTATGGTATTGATTTTATTGCAAATGATAAGGGGAAGTTATTACTGGAAGAGCCTCCATATAAATCAGATAGTATTGTAAAGTTGTTGCTTACTGCCGATGGTGGGGAAAATTGGTCTTCACATCCATTTCCGGAGGAATTTAAATTGGAGATGTTTAAGAATGAGATTCCTCTTCTGTTTACAGATGATACACATGGTTGGATATTATCTGGACAGGGATTATTAAGAACAGAAAACGGAGGTCAGACCTGGAACTGGTAAGGAGATAGAGTAACAAATGTTTCCGGGAGGTGAAATGTTTTGAATTACAGAGAGATGAAAATAAATGACTATGATGATGTTATTAACCTGTGGAAGAAAAGTTCTGGCATTGGTTTAAGTGATGCTGATAGTAGAGATAATATAGCAAAATTTTTGACAAGGAACAGGGACTTATGTTTTGTCTGTCAAATAGATGAAAAGATTATCGGTACAATATTATGTGGACATGATGGAAGAAGAGGATATATATATCATACTTTTGTAGATGAAAATTACAGGAGAAAAGGAATAGGAGAAAAATTAGTCTCTTTAACTCTTGGACGATTAAAATTGAGCGGAATAGATAAATGCCATATTTATGTTTATAATGATAATGAACTGGGTAAAAAATTCTGGGAAAAAATTAGCTGGGAAAAACGTGATTTAATCATGTATTCTAAATATACTTAATAAACCAGGAAAAATTGATTTTTTTAGATGGCAGAAAGAATCACCATTTAAACTTATCACGAAAATAAATGACTAATACCGGATATTGAATAGGCACTGTAAAGTAGTATTAATCCCATAATTATGTTGAATGGTTTTTCATATTTAGCCAAAAGCTCTCTGAAGACCATTCCGAACAGGGACCAGCAAGTTATTGAAATAAAGGATATGGATGCTAGCAATACTGAAAAAAGCAATAAAGCTGTATTTGATTTATAGTAAGGGATAATAAAATTCGCTACAACTGTGATACCATACAAAATCACTTTGATATTGAGAAATTGCAGTAATATTCCTGCAAAGAATGAATTAAATTGCTGGTTGTTGTCTTTCCTGTTATTTGGTTTTGCTGTCATTAATTTAACAGCAAGATAAGCCATATATATGGCTCCGATAATACCCATGTAAATTTTTATTCTGGGTATAATGCTGTATAATAACAGATTGAAGTAACTACTTAATAGCATGATAATTACAAAACCAGAAAAAATACCAAACCTGAATTTCATACTATTTTTAAAACCGTATCTATTAGTATTTATTAGTGACATGATATTATTGGGACCTGGTGTGAAAGTAACAACAAAAACATAAGATAAAAATGGAATTATCGGAAACATAGACTAAACCTCCAGGTTATTGTATGTTATAATTAGATAAATATGGTATAATGACTTATAAAAATTATATAACAAAAGATATATGTATGCAATAGTTGCAAACTGGAAGGATAAGAAAATAGTTAATAGGGGGGGTTAAGTCAGAATGAATATTAAATTTTATGTTGATGATGTAGAAAAAATACTGGAAAAATTAATCCAGAATGGTGGTAAAAAAGTTAGTGAGATAGTAAGGAAGGATTATGGGGGACTGGGAACTTTAACTGCAGTTTATACCCTGGACCCTGAAGGGAATTGTATCGAAATCCAGAACTGGAGTTAATAGGATTCTTAATCGTTTTTACTGTAAAAATCGAACAATTTTTTATGAAAATAGAAATAAAATATTTGCGAGAAATTTCGGAGGTAATATAGATGACTGAAGACGAAAAACATGTCCTTAATTTACTGGAGAACCTTGGAATCAACTATAAAAGAGTTAAACACCCACCTGTTTATACAGTGGAAGAAGCAAATAGACTATGTAATCTTGAAGAGACCGGTTGTAAAAATTTATTACTCAAGGAAAAAAGACATGGTGAATATTATCTTGTAATTATGCTGGATTGCAAGAGGGCAGATTTTAAATCTATTTCAAAACAACTACAGATATCTAGTCTTACTTTTGCCAGTGAAGAAGAATTAAATAATTTGCTGGGGTTAAAACCGGGTGAGGTTTCCCCCTTTGGATTAATGAACGATAATAATAACATCGTTAATGTCATAATTGATAATGAACTGGAAAATTCAGAATTTGTAACATTTCATCCCAATGTTAATACTTCCACTTTGATACTTACATATGAGGATTTTGAAAAGTATCTGGAATGGAGTGGAAACAGGGTCGAAAAAATAATTGTCTAGCTATTTGCCGGGTTTAGATGGAGTTAATGATTGAATGAAAATTTCCCGGATGCATGGAGTAAGGGGGAAAGATATATGCAAAGAGAGGATTTTAAACAGGTTTCCTTATTTTTTATCATAACATTATTTCTTAGTTACTTTGTATTCTGGGGACCAATTGCTATATTTAAAGTTCAAACAGTTAATCTTGTTGATGACAAAATGGGTCCACTATGGGCAATAATTTTATTTGTTACCGGGGGATTTGTACCCTCAATTATAGGGATAACTCTAACCGCTTTTTATGAAGGCAAGAGTGGTGTTCTCAAATTGTTGAAAAAATCAACCAGGATAAATCTGGGTATAAAGTGGTATGCTTTTATTATTATAATCTCATTATATTTTGGACTTGCCCTGATTGTAATATATAATCTGCTGGGTGGAAGGTTTGATTTTTCCCAGTTCTGGGTTCAGTTGCCAACGATTATTCCCTTGATTTTTCTGGGCCCATTGTCTGAAGAATACGGTTGGAGAGGTTTTGCTATTAAAAGGTTGTTAAGAAATGTAAGTCCCAATACTACCAGTCTTGTAATCGGTTTAGTATGGTCATTATGGCATCTACCTTTATTTTTTATACCGGGTTCTTCTCAATTTGAATTTAATCTACCATTTCTGGTTTTTCTAATATCTGTTACCAGTATCTCATTTGTTTTTACCTATTTCTATATCAGGACAGGCCAGAGTATATTTTCGGCTATATTCTTACACTGGATTTACACTTATGTTATACAGGTGGTTAATAGTACGGTAATCAGGACTAGTACCTATAACTGGCTGGAGTTTATACCTGCATTATTAATGGGAATAATATTTATAATATTAATGTGGAACGGTTTAGCTAAATACTCTGTCAAAGAATAGCACGGGACTAATATCTGAAAAAGAGATGGTGAAGTTATGAAGATAGGTATTTCGGATTCAGGAGTTGGAGGATTAACTGTATTAAATGAAGCCCTGCAGCATATGCCTGATGAGGATTATATATATTTAGCAGATACTTATAATGTACCTTATGGTACAAAAACGAGAGAGCAAGTAAAGGAATTAATACTAAATATAGTTGAATTTTTAGATAGTAAGGATATAGATGTATTGGTTGTAGCCTGCAATACTGCAACAAGTGTTGGGATTACTGAACTTCGGAGAAAATATAGTTTTCCGGTGATTGGCATGGAACCAGCTGTAAAATATGCTCTGGAGAGGAACATAAGCGGGAGAGTACTTGTTCTGGCAACACCATTAACTTTAACTGAAAAGAAATATAAAGATTGGTTAAAAGGGTAGATACTGATGAAAGAGTTAACTCATAGGCATTACCGGAGTTAGTGGAATATGCTGAGAGATTTATTTTTGACCGAAAGATAATTTTAGACTATCTTGCTGATAAATTTTCATTATATAATTTTGCAGAATATAGTGCAATAGTTCTGGGGTGTACCCATTTTATTTATTACAGAGACTTTATAAAGGAGAGTGTGCTGGATTGTATTGATATTGTCGATGGTAATTATGGTACTATCAAGCACTTAAAGAATTTAATGAAAGATAAGCTGGATCAAAATGATTCTGGAAAGGTTGAATTTTTTCAATCTGCAAAGAACGGAGTAAAATCTGTAAGATTTGATAAATATATGAATCTTTTATAAGTTTAAAGATTAGTATACGTTTATGGTTAAAAAATCAAATAGATCATATTGTTGTAATATTTAATTAAAAGTGAGGTTTAACAATGGCAAATATAAAACTGGCCTGTTTTGATCTGGACGACACTCTAATACGAGGTATTCATTCAGTCATGTATCTGGCAAAAATTAATGGCAAGTTATCTGAGTTGCTTAAGATAGAAAAACTTGAAAGAGTAGGTATTTATGACTGGATAGAAGCTGACTATCATAAGGCCGAACTGGCAGCAGGTTTACCGGTGAACAGGGTAAAAACAAATTTCCAGAAGATCATAAAACCCATTAATAAAATTCCAGAAACAATTAGCAACCTGAAGAAAAGAAATATTGAAACTTTACTAATTACAGCAGGTCCCATCCAGGTTGCTAAGGTAGCATGCAAGTTCTGGGGATTTAATGATTTCTATGGGAGTGATTATGAAGTTATAGATGGTCTATTTACAGGAAGAATATTAAAACATATTGGTGACAAAGGTAAACTTGACTATTTGAAAAAATACTGTCAGAGAAGAGGTTATAGACCTGAAGAATGTGTTGCAATCGGGGATGGAGCTTCTGATGTTCCCTTATTTGAATATTGCAGAAGATCTATAGCTATAAATTATGCAGACAAAGTTATTGGTAAAGCTACATACTATTTAAAGACAGATGATTTGAGTGATATACTGGGTATATTATTAATTGAATTTTGACCTGGAGAAAAATCAGAGGTCCACTGGAAGGAATATTTTTAATCAACGGAGGAGTAAAATGGCAGTTATTTACTTAGACATATCAGTATTATTAGAAGGGTGTTTACATAATGCAGACAAAATTAAAAAAGATAACTGATAATATTCTATATTTACCAGCAGATGATAATACTGACCGACCGATTCTGGCCGCAATCTGTGGAGACAAAAAAACTTTACTGATTGATTCTGGTAATTCCTCTAACCATGCCCGACTTTTTCTGGAGGAACTGAAAAGAAATAATGTTAAATCTCCTGATTATGTTGTAATAACACACTGGCACTGGGATCATATCTTTGGAATTCAGGAAATGAGTTTACCCACAATAGCCAGTAAAGAAACAGGTGAAAAAAATTAAAGAAATGAAGGATTATGTCTGGACAGAAGAAGCACTGGATAAAA
>JADQBU010000175.1 GCA_016278435.1 Halanaerobiales bacterium | reverse complement strand
TTCAGGGTCATGTGCCTAACCGGCGTGAGAGTTCGAATCTCTCCTTCAGCACCATTTTTATGTCAGGGGTTTATGGAATTTAAACATATTTCGAAGAATTGATTTTGACAACAATTTGACAACAATTATAAACCCCGGGGAAACCCGGGTTATTTTTTTGCTTAAATAATGAAGTTAATAAAAATATGATAGTTTAAATTCTGTAATGACCGGCCATACATTTAAGAATTTATCTCAATTATGAGGAGTTGTTAAAATGATTAAAAGTGATTCATCTATTGAAATTTCATTAACAGTAGAAAAATTATTAAGAGAACAAATAGAGGAAACAAGACGAAAATTACCTTTTTCACTGAAAGTAATTCATCTTAAAGATTTATTAGGGATCGGAGAAACAAAAGTATATGAGGCATTACAGAAAGATGTGATTCCAGGAGCAAGAAAGATTAATCATTCTTGGAGAGTACCCAGAGATGTATTTTTAGCCTGGTGGTATGGATATAAATTATGTAAAGATGACATTGATTTTATTTTAGATAAATAATTTAAATTTAAAAGTTTAAAAGCTAATAAAATAAGTGCTAATGATATATTAAAACGAACATAACCCCGAGTTGGAGAAATCCGGCCGGGGTTTTTTAATTATTTTTATTCCTATGATAATATGCTTTTTTTCTACATTTTGGATTACAATATTTTTGCCTACTATCTTTTGACCAAAAATAATTATTACAGTAATCACATTTACTCATGTGTTTCAACTTTAAATTTCCGTTTTCATTAGTAGTTATATCTTCAATTGTCATTAAATTATAAAATTGAAAACGAGCAGCATTAAATAAATTGTTGTGAGCAAAAACTTGAATCTTAAAAGTATTATCTTCTTTATTAAATACAGGGTGAATTTTAAAATTATTTTCAAAATCATCATCTAAAAAAAATGTTAAAGCTTTTTCAAGAGGTTTAATGTCTAGAAATACCAATGATTTATATTTATTAATGTCCCCTTTATTATTAGTTTTAATTGCATGCCATAATTTAAAGGAAAAATATAATTTTACCAACTCATAACGAAACTTTTTTATATTAAAACCCATATTAAAAGAAAGTGTTTTTGCCATATTATATATATCTTTATTATTAAAGATGTCTTTTTTAATTGATTTATCTATTTTCTCTGCATAAGGTAAACCATATATTTTTACCCATTTTTCAATATTTTTTAATGGGATCACTGATTCCATTTTATCGGATTTCCAGTTATTGTACTTAGGTAATGGTTCTTTTACAATGTTCATTAGAGAAAATAATAAATTAAAATTATCTAATGGATTATTACCTTCAAAAGCTTTCGATAAATCCATTTCTACAAAATCACTTCCTACCATATATTTAACTTTTCCTACTTCAATTATATCGTATTTTTTGTACTTCATGGGCGAAATAGATATTTCTAAAGAACTCCCTAAATTAGCTTTCAAAAACTGTTTATCCATATAAATACACTCCCTTTTTTACTGAATATATAATTATTGACGAAAATTTAGACGTAGTGACCATTATTTACATCTAATATATCATATAAAATTATTATTAGTCAAGTGACATAAGAAAGATAAAGGGAGGTGTTTCTTATGAATAGAGTTAAAGAAATCAGAAATAAAAGAAATCTAACATTGCTGGATTTAGCAAAAAAAACAGATATAGCAACCAGTGATATTTCCCAAATCGAAAATGAAAAAAAATACCCATATCCAGGGTGGAGACAGAGATTAAGTAAAGCCTTAGAGGCGGAAGAGTCTTTTTTGTTTCCAGAAATTGAAATGGAGGTTGATTAAAATGGCCGGTACTGCACAGAAGTATAAGGAGTATAAAAGCCCGGATGATTTACCTGCAATGTTACGTGTTTCCGATTGCGCCGCATATACCGGTGTTAATATTCAAAAATGGTATGAATACTTCAAGAGAGATGATTTCAAGACAATTAAAATGGGAAATCGATTATTATGTACTAAGGCTGAATTCTTAAGATTTTTAGACAGCTTAGTAGAATAAAGTGGGTGGCTGATAAAATGCAATTAAGCAAAAGAATGGTCAAACCAGATTATTGGACCGATACAGAATTAATTAAATTATTGCCACCTGCTGGTAGAATGTTATATCAGGGTTTATGGCATTTAGCTGAATCTAGTGGAGTAATTGAGGCAGATCCATTTGCTTATAAAATGCTATTGTTTTCAATTGATGATATAGAGGTTAGTGTAATAAAAAAGTGGGTAGATATATTAGTTGAATCTAAAAAGTTGATTCCTTTTATTAAAGATAATAAAAAATACTATTTTCTAAAAAATTTTCATAAGCACCAGGCATTAAGAAGCCCAGGTAAGCCTGAATTACCATTACCTGACTTTGTTGAGTATATAGAGAATGAAGAGAAATATAAATCAGGTGGTTATATTATAAATTACGACATGATAGAAAATGGAAATTGTTCAGGTATTAAAATTATTGGAAATATCAAGGAATGCATAAGGGAACAATATAAAAACGGTACGGTTTCATTAAAGAATGAATATGGCCGGGATAGCGCAACGAATAAGAATAAGAAAGAGAAAGAGAATATAGAAAAAGAATTAGAAGAAGAATATGAAGTTTCTGCTTCTACTACTGAACGCCAAATTCTTAAAATCTTAAAAACAATAATTAACTACCCTTATGATTATGAAACAGATATAAATCATATTAGGGATTTAAAAACGGATTATCCAGAAGTTGATTTATTAAATGAAATCAAGAAATGGAAATCATATAAACAGGACAACCCTTTAAAGAAAAAATCTAATCCCAGGCTGCAGCTGCGGAACTGGATGTCTAATGCAAGTGATTGGAATAGAGATAATCATGAGAGTAAATATTCAGATGGAGAATCAAGTGAATTATTACGTGAAAAAAGATTAAAGAAACAGATGGAGAGGGCAGAGAAGTATGGATAATAATCAATTTACCAATATAGAAATAGAAAAAGGATTTATTAATTCAGTGCTGAATCACCCAGAGCTTATTGATGAAGTGATTGATAAAGTTAATATTACTGATTTTTATTATGAAATAACTAAAAAAATCTTTAAGCAGTTCCAGAAACAATATTTTGAAACTGGAGCTATATCGAAAGTTAAAATATTGAAATATTCACTTAATCAGTTTGGAAAAGAAAAGGCAAAACAAATACTTGAAACGGATTATATTATACCGATGGAAATTAATAAAATTGTTGATGAATTAAATCGGTATAAATTTAAAAGATCTGTAAGGAATTCTTTAAATAGGTCATATGAATATCTTACTGATGAAGAGTTGGAAACAGAAGTTATTAAATCAAAAATACAGGATGAGATATTTTCAGTAACTAGCGAGAGTATTGGTGGAAACTTAATTTTTGATGTAGAAGACGTAGCAATGGAGTCACTTGAAAGATTCTTAGAACGACAAGAAGGAGAAACAGTAGAAAAAATCAGGACAGGTATAAGGTCCATTGACGGGATGTTAAATGGTGGATTTTCAAAAAAACATTTATCAATCCTGGCCGGCCGGCCATCCATGGGAAAGACTGCAATGTCGTTAAGAATATTATCTTCAATACTTGAGACAAGTTATACACCAAGTTTATTTATATCTTTAGAAATGGACAGGGTTAAACTATTAGATCGTATCCTTATACAAAAATCAAAAGTAGCTTCAGACGATTTTTACAATACAAAAAAAGAGGGACAAAACAAACCACCAGTAACGGATCAGCAAAAAAATAGTATAGAAATTGCTCGGAACTGGATACATAAAAAACCTTTTAAAATAACTGATAAAAGAGGGTTAACAGTAAAAGACATAAAGGCAATTGCACGAAAAACAAATAATCTATTCGATGATAGATTAGGGTTAATAGTAATTGACTATCTTACAGAAATTAATACTGAGGCAAAGGCCGGAAGATTTGATAAAGGAACTGCTGAAGCAGTCAGGGATTTACGAGGTTTAGCAAGTGAGTTGGACTGTCATGTGCTTTTACTTCATCAGATCAATAGGGATTATAAAAATAGAAAAAACAAAAGACCGGTATTAAGTGATCTTCGTGATTCTGGTGAAATAGAAGAAAAAGCAGATAATGTATTTTTTGTACATAGGCCTAATTATTATAAAAGCAGAGAGAATGGAGTAGATGAGATTTTAATTCAGGAAGGTGCTGAATTAATTTTAGAAAAACAGCGAGAAGGCAAAACCGGCACTGTATCTTTTGTATGGTACTCGGAAATAGTTTATTTTCAAGATTATTTTGATTTTAAAATTAATGGAAAAATAAACTATTTAAAAAATATATAAGGACCCATAGGGGGTAATTTTTATGATTATTTTTACTGAGAGATATCATAAAAAACAAATTAATAAAATTGATGAATTAATAATAAAGGCTATTAATTTGGGGCATCAAAATTACAAATTTCTTTTAAAGTGGAAGTTTAAACATTTAAAGGCGATAAAACACTAAATAAAATCTGGGAAGGTGAAAACAGTTGGCAAACACAATCCGTGGCATAAATGTAAAAATAGGGGCTGAAACAAAAGGATTAACGGCTGCCCTTAAAGATGTTAATGATCAATCAAAAAAAATAGGAAAAGAGCTTAGCAAAGTTAACAAGGGACTATACTTTAACCCTAAATCAACTGAGCTATTAAGCCAGAAACAAGAGTTATTAGCGGACAGAATTAAGGCCACCAGCAAGAAACTGCAGACCCTTAAAGATTCCCAGGAGCAAGTAAATAGACAGTTTAAACGCGGAGATATAGGGGCAGAACAGTACAGGGCTTTTAAGCGTGAGGTTGTCGAAACCGAAAATAAGTTAGAAACTTTTGAGAGACAACTTAAGGAAACTAATAAAGAAGCAAGGAATCTTAAATATAATTTTGATGGACTCAAAAAAGCAGGAAAAGGATTAGCGACCGGGATTGCCACAGTTGCCGCAGGGTTAACCGTAGCTGGTTATGTAGTAGGTAGAGAAATAAATAAAACAATGGATTATGCGGATGAAGTAGACAAACTCAGTCAGAAGATGGGTTTAACCGCTGAAACTACCCAGCAGTGGACATTTATTGCTGAACAAAACGGAACTACGCTCGAATCACTCACTAATGCCCTCGCCAGGTTTCAAAAAAATGTTGGTGATGCAGATGATGGCCTTACCACTGCTACCAGATCATTCGATGATTTGGGAGTTAAGATTGAAGATAGCAATGGCCAGCTTAAATCTATGGATGATATTTTCCCTGAAACTATTCGTAAACTATCCGAAATGGAAGATATCACTAAAAGGAACCAGCTTGCCATGAATCTCTTTGGCCGGGGTGGCAAAGATTTAATTCCAATACTTAATTCTACATCTGGTGAAATAGAAGATTTAGTTAAAAAGGCAAATGACCTTGACCTGGTAATGGAACAGGAAGATATAGACTCCTGGGTTGATTTCAAAGATACTACTCATGAATTATCAGAAGAATTTTCTGCTTTTAAAAGAGATTTAGCTACTGATTTATTACCTTTTTTGCAGCAAGAATTATTACCTTTTGTAAAAAAGGAGTTAATACCTAAGCTTTCAATTGTTATAGATAAATTTAGTGAACTGATAGGGCTACCCTTTGCATATGAAGGAGGCGATGAAGCAGCCCAGGCTATAAAAGATATAGAAACCCTTGCAGAAGCAGAAAAAGTATTAGCAGAAAAACAGGATGCGTTAAAACAGAATAAATTAGATTTAGCTGCATTAGCAATGGGTGGGGATGAAGAGAAAAGAAAAAAGTTAGAGATGCAGCAAAAACAATTAGAAGATGAAATAAATCTTCTAATGTATAGGATAGAAAATGAAGATTGGAATAAGCCAAAAGAAGAAACAGGTGGAGGTGGCGGAGGTGGTGAAAAAACCACTACCGATGATACCTTAACAGATTTAGAAAAATTCCAGCAGGAACTTCAGCAAAACATTAAAGACTACCAAAATGAACAGAAGGTGGTCGCAAAAGAAGGAACACTTAATCAGGAAATAGCAAAATTAGAAATAGAAAAACAATCAATGTTGGATAGGGCTAAAGCTCTTGAAGCAGGGGAAGAAACTTTATATAAAATAACAGATTTATACAATAAAAAACAAAGAGACCTTATTGAACAATATAAACAGGAATCACTTGAATTAGAAGAACAGTATCAAGATGAGATTACATTATTAAAAAAAGAAGGCCTTGAAAAAGAAATAGAACAGCTTAATCAGCAAGAAGAAAGAGAATTAAAGCAGGCTGAAGATTCTGCTGAGGCTAGAGATGAGATCAGGGAAAAGTATCGCATATTAAGGGAACAGGCG
This sequence comes from Halanaerobiales bacterium, assembly GCA_016278435.1. Lineage (GTDB taxonomy): Bacteria > Bacillota > Halanaerobiia > Halanaerobiales > JADQBU01 > JADQBU01. Next base: position 345 of record JADQBU010000175.1, on the reverse strand, counting down.
CGTGAAAAGTATGCTCAACAAATTGCAGATATTGAAAATAATCTGACTAAAGAAATAAAGCAAAGTCAAATGTCAGAGTATGAATACCAGAAATGGTTACTTAAACAACAGAAAAAAGAGCTTGAGAAAACAGGTGCTGACAAGAAGGTAATCCAGGAATGGTATAATGAGCAATTATATCAGATCGAAGTTGCTTATTTAAATAAACTTAAAAATAAAAATGATGAGTATACAGAAAATGTAAAAAACAATATGGAAGAGATACAGGCTGCCAGGGAGAAGGCTGTTAAAGCCAGACTTGACCACGAAGAATCTCTAGACAGAAGCTTTGCCCTGGCAGAACAA
>JADQBU010000157.1 GCA_016278435.1 Halanaerobiales bacterium | reverse complement strand
GGTTATCCAGAAGGTGTCATGTACTCAATTCTTTTGATGAACACCACTGTACCATTATTAAACCGCTATACTAGACCCCACAGTCTGGGAGAGGTGAAGTCTAATGGATAAGAGCAATAACACGGGTAAACTTATTGCAACTTTAACTGTTATCGGGATTGTTTCTGCATTAATTCTGGCCTTTGTTTATTTGTGGACTACACCTTATATCGAGCAACATCAGGCTGAAGCCCGGGAAAAGGCTATCTTTAATGTTTTACCGGGAGCAACAGATTATAATAAAGTTGATAAAAATGGATTAACATTTTATGAAGGCGTTGATGAAGCTGGAAATAGGGTTGGAGTAGCTTTAATCATTACCGGTGGAGGTTTCCAGGGGCAGATTAGACTGATTATTGGCACTGATCCTGTGGCTGAAAAGATTTATGCTATAAGTATTCTGGAACATCAGGAAACTCCTGGGCTGGGAGCAAGAATTACCGGCGAACAATATCTAAGTAACTTTGAAAATAAATCGTTTGGTGACTATAGGGTTGTAAAAGGTAAAGCTCAGAAACCTACAGATGTTGAAGCTATATCCGGAGCAACCATTTCCTCGACCAAGGTTACCAATATAGTGGAAACCGGTATTGAGGAAATCAAGAGTGCTTATGGGGGTGTAACGGAATGAGTAAGTTATTAGGTGATTTTAAAAATGGTCTCTGGCAGGAGAATCCAACATTTAGACTGGTAATCGGGATGTGCCCGACCCTGGCTGTTACCAATACCATGATTAACGGACTTTCCATGGGTCTGGCTACTGCTTTTGTTCTGCTGGCGTCTGAGATTGTTATCTCGGCAATTAAAAAGTTTATTCCCAACAATGTCCGGATACCCAGTTATGTTTTGATAATAGCCACTTTTGTTACATTTGTTGATTATTTTTTGAAGGCCTTCTTTCCTTCAATTGCTGCATCATTAAGTCTTTTTGTACCGTTAATTGTTGTTAACTGTCTGATTCTGGGTAGACAGGAGGCCTTTGCTTCCCGTAATCCTGTCCACCGTTCAATAGCCGATGCCCTCGGTATGGGTTTAGGATTTACCTGGGCCCTCTTGCTTTTAAGTACAGTCAGAGAGTTTCTGGGAATGGGTTCCCTCTTTGGATTTGATGTTCTGGGGACTTCTTATCAATCAATGGTAATAATGATTTTACCCGGCGGTGCCTTTATTACTCTCGGAGTCCTGGTCGGGTTAATGAATCTAATAAGCCGGAATACAAATTGACACTAACGGAGGTGAGCTAAATGAATTTATTAACACAGGTTTTATTGATCTTTGTCAGTACAGTTCTCATCAATAACTTTGTACTGATTAGATTTTTAGGTATTTGTCCGTTTCTTGGTGTATCCAAGCAGACTGAGACTGCTTTCAGTATGGGTCTGGCCACTACATTTGTTATGACCCTGACTGCTGCTGCAACCTGGATAATAAATACTTTTATTCTGGAAGCCCTTAATCTGCCGTTTTTACAGTATGTTTCCTTTATTATCGTTATAGCTTCCCTGGTTCAGTTTGTAGAAATGTTTATTAAAAAGACCAGTCCGGTTTTATATAAAGCACTGGGAATTTATTTGCCGCTGATTACTACTAACTGTGCCATACTGGGTTTAGCTCTTTTGATTCCCCTGAATGGTTATAATTTTATTGTAAGTATTGTCTTCGGTTTTGGAGCTGGAGTAGGTTTTACCCTGGCTATCGTTCTGATGGCCGGTTTAAGGGAAACCCTGCAGTTTGGAGATGTACCTGAAGCATTAAAGGGTGTACCGATTACACTGATAATAGCCGGTATAATGGCCATGGCTTTTATGGGCTTTTCCGGATTAATTTCTGTTTAATATAGTAGATGGAGGTGAAAATGGATGGAACCAATATATATGTATTCCCTGGTGAGCATGGGGGGATTGGGTGCATTACTGGCCGTTGGCCTCGGTTTCGCAGCAAAATCCTTCCAGGTAGATACTGATGAAAGAGTAGAAAAGATAGAAGAAATATTACCGGGAGCAAACTGTGGGGCCTGTGGATATGCAGGTTGTGGTAGTTTTGCTTCAGCTGTAGTTTCAGGTGAAGGCAAGATTAACGGATGTACAGTCGGTGGTAATAAAGTTGCAGAAAAGATAGCTGATATCCTGGGTAAAGAGGCTTCAGCAACTGATAGTAAAATTGCCCATGTATTATGCAAGGGTGGGGTTAAAGAGACAAAAAAGAATTCAGATTATCGGGGAGTCGAGACCTGTAAAGCAGTTAATCAAGTAAATGCCGGGACCAAAGCCTGTAGTTTCAGCTGTCTGGGTTATGGAGACTGTGTTGCAGCCTGTCCCTTTGATGCCATAGAATTGAACGAAAATGGTTTGCCTGTTATCGATGAAGAAAAATGTACCGGATGTGGTAAATGTGTCAAGGCCTGTCCGAAGAATATAATAATCCTGGCTCCAGAAGCGGCTGAAACCCATATCAAGTGTTCATCCCATGAGCCGGGTAAAGTGGTCCGTAAAATATGTGAGGTTGGCTGTATCGGCTGTGGGCTCTGTTCTAAAACCTGCCCGGTTGAGGCCATCACCATGGAAAACAACCTGGCTGTAATTGATTATGAAAAATGCATCAACTGTGGTCTATGTGCTGAAAAGTGCCCCACAGGAACAATTGCATATAATGGCAACAGGATTAAAAAAGTGCAAATAACAGATGACTGTGTAGGTTGTACTCTTTGCCAGAAGGCCTGCCCGGTTGAGGCTATTTCCGGTGAAGTCAAAGAAAAGCATGAGATTGATGAGGAACTGTGTATCAAATGTGGTATCTGTTGTGATACCTGTAATGTTGATGCAGTAAAAGTTGAATATAAGGATGAAGAATAAAGATAGATTATTAAAAAATGAAATAAGAAATATCTGATTTATTAAAGGGTGCCTGTGAAGAGGGTACCCTTTTTTAAGTAAGTAGTAAGTAGTAAATTTGTAGACAAGGAACCTAAAAGATGTTACAATTATTTATAGTTGATTATTAACTAGAAAGGGTATTTTTTGATGCAGAGATTACTGAAGTACCTAACTTTATATGATAAAATTTTAATAGTCTCTCTGATTATTGTGAATGTATTTTTTATTCTTTTCCCCTTATATCATGTATATACTGGAAATCAGGATGAAGTGGGTAAAGGTTATATTGTAATTAGAAATAATGGAAAAGTTGAGAAGAAAATACCTGTAGCCCGAACATTTAGAGAAGATCCTTTATTGATTGAAGTAGAGGGAAGAATTGGAACCAGTATTATTGAAGCTATCAATGGTGAAGTTAGATTAAAAGAGGCTCCACCAGAAGATCCTCAGAAGATATGTGAAAAGACCGGTTGGATTTCCCGGCCCGGTCCGTCGATAATCTGTGTTCCCAATCAGATAAGTATAACAATTGAAGCGGGAGAGGACGGCCTTGATGGTGTTTCCTGGTAAAAAAGTAGGACTAATTGTATTTATTGTGGTTTTAACAGGGATTGTCCTTTTTTCCAGGAACCAGGTATTTAAGTCTGATTTTTACCAGAAGACTGAATACTTTATGGATACTTCTGTTACGGTTAAAGTCAAAAAAGAACCCGGGGCAGAAGAAGCTGTTTCCCGGTCTATGGAGGTCATGAAGCAGTGGTCTCTGAAACTGGATCGGTTTAACTCTGAAAGTATTATAAATAAAATTAATAACTCTGCTGGCGAACGGGTATTGCTAACAGAAAATATATATAATCTATTGAAAATGGCCGGTAAGTATTATAACTTGAGTAGTGGTGCTTTTGACATCTCGGTTGCTCCTCTGATGGATCTCTGGGGTTTTGGCAGGGAAGAAAAACATGTACCTGCAGAGCAGGAAATTAACTCTGTCCGGGAAAGAGTCGGTCTTTCGAAACTTGAGTTTAACACTGCTGATATGAGTGTAATACTTCCGGCCGGTATGTCTCTTGATCTGGGTGGTATGGCCAAGGGTTTTATCATCGATCGTGGTATGGAAAGCCTGCAGGGATCTGGTATAAACTCTGCTTATATAAATGCCGGGGGGAACATCAGGGTATCTGGTAAAAAACCTGATAATAGTTTATGGCAGATAGGGGTACGAAAACCCCGTGGTCAGGCAGAGGTTTATCAGGACTTTATCCTGGCCCTGGCCGGTGGTAGTGTGGCTACTTCTGGAGATTATGAGAGATACTTTATCCAGGATGGGATCAGGTATTCCCATCTAATCGATCCCCGGACCGGTTATCAGGCCCGGGAAATGCTGACGGTTACAGTTTATGCTCCAACTGCGGTTGAAGCAGATATACTTTCAACTTCATTATTTATTATGGGCTGGCAGGCTGGACAGGAGCTCGTGGAGAATCTAACAGGGGTTGAAGCCATGATGGCGCGAGAGGATGAAAGGTGGGTCAGCAGCGGTTTCCATAAAATAGCAGTTTTTAGATAACCTGGAAATATATTCATGAAAAATACTCATTTTTAAAGAGGAAAATGGTTATCTATATTGAATAAATAAAGAAAGGCCTATTTTGTAATAATAATAGGAAACGAGGGTTTTAAAATGCTGAGAACACGAAAAATAGCGATAATTGGACTACTGGTTGGTATAGGCCTTATTATGCATATTGTTGAAGGTATGATTCCGATGGCAGCTATAATCCCCGGGGCAAAACTGGGACTGGCTAATATTGTGAATCTAATCGGGCTCGTATTGTTTGGATTTGCCGGAGGGCTCCAGGTCCTTTTATTGCGGATTTTGCTGGGGTCTTTAATTATAGGAACATTTTTAACCTATAATTTCTACCTCAGTCTGGCCGGTGGTTTACTGGGATATCTATTGATGAGCCTGTTTTATTACAGGTTTCACTATAGGTTTAGTCTGATAGGTATCAGTGTAATCGGGGCAGTTTTTCATAATCTTGGTCAGATAACTGTGGCATATTTTATAATTGCTAATATCGGAATTTATTATTACTTACCATATTTAATATTGCTGGCAGTACCTACAGGTATTGGTGTCGGTCTGGTTTCTATGTTCACCATTAACTACCTACCAGAGGAAGTGGTTAACAGTGCCTGAACTTATACTGGCTTCAGCTTCCCCCAGGAGGGAAGAATTGTTAAAAAAACTGGGTTTGAAATTTACTATTGTTCCCAGTAAAATTAATGAAAATAAATATAATGACTTGACTCCGGGAAAACTTGTTAAAGAGCTGGCCCGGGCCAAGGCTGAAGATGTAGCCCAACTTGTTGAGGATACTGTAATAATTGCTGCTGATACGGTCGTTGTCTGCAATGACAGGATTCTGGGCAAACCGGAAGATAAAGATGATGCAAGGCAGATGTTAAGACTATTACAGGGAACAAAACATGAGGTAATCACTGGACTGGCAGTTTTATCGACCAGAACAGGGAAATCTGTTGTTGATAATGACCTGACTGAAGTCTACATGAGAAAGATGGATAATGATGAAATTATAGATTATGTTGATACAGGTGAACCACTGGACAAGGCCGGTTCTTACGGTATTCAGGGACTGGGAGGTATATTTGTTGAAAAAATTATTGGTTCCTATTTTACTGTAATGGGACTTCCGATTCATAAATTAGCAATAATGTTAAAACAGTTTTCCATAAAAATCCTTTAGTTTTAGCAGTGTATAGGAGAGGGGTTTTTGTATAATAATGGGGAAGGCGAAATACAGTTTTACAATTAAGGAATTACCGGAAGCTGACCGCCCCCGGGAGAAACTCTTAAAACGGGGTGCAGAGTACCTTACAGATGCAGAACTTCTGGCCCTGATTATTAGAACAGGAAATCGAGAAAGAACGGCTATAGAGTTATCTCAGGATATCCTGAATTATTTTGGAGGATTGCAATCTTTAATAAATCTTAGTGTAGAAGAAATTAAAGAAATTAAAGGAATGGGTATAGCCAAAGGAGCACAGATTAATGCCCTGGTCGAATTAAGCAAGAGGCTGAACAGGGCTGTAGATAATGAAAGAACCATTATCAGGGGTCCTGGGGATGTAGCTAACTACTTAATGTCTGAGTTGAGATATCTAAAACAGGAAATATTTAAAATAATTCTTCTTGATACAAAAAGCCAGATTATTGCTGCACCTGTAATCAGTAAAGGGGGATTGAGTAGTTCGATTGTCCACCCGCGTGAAGTGTTTAAGGAGGCTATTCGCAGGAGTAGTGCTGCTATTATTCTGGCTCATAATCATCCCAGTGGTATACCTGAACCCAGTGAAGATGATATTAAAATTACAAGGAGGTTAATTAAATCCGGAGAAATAATAGGAATTGAAGTTCTGGACCACATAGTTATTGGGGATGGGAAATTTTTAAGTTTAAAAGAAAAGGAATTTATCTAATGAGATAGAGGGGGATATTATAATGGTATTTAAATTTCTAAGTGCGCCATTTTCCCGTGATATGGGGATAGATTTAGGGACTGCCAATACGCTTGTATATATAAAGGGTAAAGGTATTCTTATCAGGGAACCATCAGTGGTTGCTTTAAGGCAAAATAAAAATGAAGTTCTAGCTGTAGGAAATGAAGCCAAGAAAATGATCGGTCGTACACCGGGAAATATTATTGCAGTAAGGCCGATGAAAGATGGGGTTATTGCAGATTTTGATGTTACAGAAACAATGCTCAGGTATTTTATCACCAAGGCCCATAAACGGAGCCGTATGGTCAGACCCCGGATAATAATATGTGTTCCCTCAGGGGTTAC
>JADQBU010000053.1 GCA_016278435.1 Halanaerobiales bacterium | reverse complement strand
CTTCCGATCTTTGGAATCAGTGCCAGTAAAAATGTGCGTTTGATTACTTCACTCTGCATTTTATCCGGATCATCAATGTATTTCACCATTACCACCCATTACTACAGGCCATAGATCAAATAAATAGCAATAACAAGTGAATAGATACCAGTAGATCCAGAAACAACCTGACCCAGCAGCATAGTAGTGATTATCGGGCCCCGGGCTTCCGGCTGCCGTCTAACCGCCGAAGTCGCTTCTCCAGCTGCAAAACCCATTCCGGTTCCCCCCCCAGTCCGCCGATTAAAGCAGCCCCGGCCCCAATCAAAGAGGCGGCCCTGATAATACCAGCAGCAACCTCCGGTGAAAACTGTACCATAACCTCTCCTCCTTTGCAAAAAACTATATCTATGATTTTGCTACCGAAATATAAGCAATTGCAATCATTCCAAATATGAGAGCCTGAATAGCCCCGACAAAAAGATCAAACCAGGCATGTAAGGGAACAGGTACCAGGCCAGGTACTGCCTGATAGACAAGACCGATAATTATCCCTCCACCTACAACATTACCGAAGAGCCGGAAGGAATGTGAAATCGGTTTTGCCAGCTCACCGACAACATTCAGGGGAAAGAGAAAAATAACGGGCTGACCCATACTCTTAATATAACCCCATACACCAACTTCCTGCATTCCGTGATAATGACTTACCAGGAAAACAATCAGGGCCAGACCAAGAGTTGTGTTCAGGTCACCTGTTGGGCTGGGGACCCCCGGTAAAATACCAATAAGATTGGATACCCCAACATAAATAAATATTGTAGCTATAAAAGGTAAAAACTTCCTCCCTTCACCCGGAAGCATGGGTTCAATCTGGTCTTCAATAATCTTGACAAGAAATTCTGCTATATTCTGGACTGTACCAGGAATCATCTTTAAATTTCTGGTAGCCAGCCGGGCAGCAATAATAATGATAATTACCACTATCCATGACATAATAAGGGTATCGGTAATCGGTAATGCATGATTGCCAAATAAATATGTAATAATTTTTGGTCCCGGGTTTTCCATACTATCTACCCCCTTTAAAGTAATTAGCTCATTTTTTAATTATCCCCAGTAACTTAAATATCCATCTTTAATAATATTTATAAAAAAAATAAAATTTATTCTTCCTCCTGCTTATCATCAACTGTCTTTTTTATCAACCGGTAATCAGAATAGAAACCGGAACCAACTCCAGTGAGAAGGCCAATAACTTTGAAGATAATACTGGTCCCCAGTAAATTATCCAGCAAATAGCCCAGAAAAAAACCAAGACCAATGTTAACCACAATTATTATCCCCACCTGGGTCAGCAGGCTGAGGGCCCTTATTATATCCTGCCAGTCTTCTCTTTTCATGATTTTATCCTCAATTGATAATGATATCTTTATTAAACCATACTTATCATATTATCTTACACCAGATAAGTCAACTTCAAAAATAGTAATTTCCTCCAGAATAAATATTATTCCTTATTCTCTCTTACTCCTGTATTTAGTTCTAGAAAATATGATAAAATCCTTCCTTAAATAGTCACATTTATAATAATTCTACTATTAAGAAAAAAGCTAATTTTCTGCTAACAATATGGGATGCTGTTGCTTTGTGATGTATTTCACATAACGTTGTATAAAAAATCCCCAGGCATAGATATCCCCTGGCATATAATTAGCAAATATAAGAACTATATATTACTTTTCTCCAGGTTTACACCTTCTGCAGGCAGCTCAACTGTAAAGATACCCAGTTTCCAGGCCCCGGCTATTAAAAGCACAACAACCACCCCCAGTAAAACTAAAGCATCCTGGACACTTGACCCATTAATAATCAGGGCACTTAAACCCAGAAACATACTTATCACATAGACTATCAAAACAGCTTCTGCCTGGCTCCATCCCAGGGCAAGTAGCCGGTGATGAATATGACCATGGTCTGCCTTGCTTATCGGTCTGTTATGATATAACCTACGTATGATTGCAAAAACAGTATCAAATATAGGAATTCCCAGGGCTAAAACAGGTACTATCAAAGTAACAGCTGCAGCACTCTTCAGGGCACCTGTTACTGATACCGCTGCCAGAATAAAACCCAGAAACATTGCTCCTGCATCTCCCATAAATATCTCAGCCGGATGAAAATTATATCTAAGAAAGCCAATTGTGCTGCCGGCAACAGTAACTGCCAGAGTAGCAGCTACAAACTGGTTTTCCTGTAAAGCCACAAAGAATAGAGTTAAAGCCGCAATAGCTGAAACACCTGCAGCCAGACCATCCAGACCGTCAATCAAATTGAGCATATTGGTCACACCAACAACCCAGATAATAGTAAGTGGTATTCCCCAGTAACCCAGAAAAATCATACCTCCAAAAGGATTTGTAATAAATTCTATTTTAACACCAAAAAAAATCAAGATTAATGCTCCCATAATCTGTCCCAGTAATTTAAGCAAAGGAGAAATCTCATATAAGTCATCTATTAAACCAAGAATTAGTATAAATGTTCCTCCCACCATAATTCCCATCAGTGTTTTATCCAGAACCAGAAATAATACTGCCGCCAGACTAAAACCACCATAAATAGCCAGACCACCAATGGTAGGTACAGGACGGCTATTAATTCTTCTCTTTCCAGGCACATCTATTGCACCAATAGCAAGTGCAAATCTTTTAACTACCGGGGTAAATAGATAAGTAATTATTAGACTAATCAGGAATGAAAAAATAAGTACCTTCACTCAGCTATCCCTTCCTTCCGGGTTCTTCAATATTAATCTCTTACATCCTAACAGATATCTGTCTAATAATCAAAGGAAGTTTATGCTACTTATTTGGTTCCGTAAAGCCTGTCTCCTGCATCCCCCAGGCCGGGAACTATATAAGCATGATCATTAAGCTTTTCATCGACAGCAGCTGTATAAATATCGACATCAGGATGATGCTTCTGTACCTTCTTTACTCCTTCCGGGGCTGCAATCAAACACATAAATTTTATACTGCGCGGATTTCTCTCCTTAACAAAATTGATTGCTGCTGTAGCTGAACCACCTGTTGCCAGCATGGGATCTACTACAATTAAATCTCTCTCGGTGATATCTGTCGGTAATTTGCAATAATATTCAACAGGTTCCAGGGTATCTGGATCCCTGTAAAGCCCAACATGTCCCACTTTAGCGGTCGGTGTAAGTTTTAAAACACCTTCCAGCATTCCCAGACCGGCCCTTAAAATAGGAACAACTCCAATTTTTTTGCCGGCTATCATCTTAAATTTTGCTTTCTTAATCGGGGTCTCTATTTCAACATCTTCCAGGGGAAGATCTCTGGTAACCTCATAGGCCATTAGTGTAGTAACTTCTTTAACCAGTTCTCTAAACTCCTTGGGTCCGGTATGTTTATTTCTAATCAGGGTAAGTTTATGTTGGATTAATGGATGATCAATTACAAAAACGTCGCTCATTTTTGTTAAAATTCTCCCCTTTCTATTTGTTGAACCTTATTGATTCTTCTTTGATGTCTTCCTCCATCGAATTTCTCCGCTAACCAGACTTTGACAATCTCCAGGGCCAGACCGTTTCCAATCACTCTGGCTCCCATAGTAAGTACATTGGTATTATTATGATTCCGGGTTGACCGGGCTGAAAAAACATCATGGCAGAGCGCAGCTCTAACATCTTTAACCTTATTGGCTGCAATGCTCATCCCGATACCTGTACCACAGATCAGGATTCCCCGGTCATAATCACCAGTAGCTACACCTGCAGCCACTTTATAGGCAAAATCAGGATAATCAACCGAGTCTTCAGAATCTGTACCCAGGTCCTGATAATCAATCCCTTCTTGCCGGAAATAATCAATGATTTCCTTCTTCATCTCATAACCAGCATGATCAGCACCAATTGCTACCTTCATAACTTTGTCATCTCTCCCTTTTATACTATTCTCGGTTTTTTCTTTTTTTCCTGCCTTAAATTTCGATTGGTCTAATTTAACTATTAACTTCTGTAGGCTGTCACTTATTTCATCTCTGGTCTGACGATAATCCTTGATTGTCCGGCCGTAAGGATCCACTATATCTTTATTATCTTTTAATCCTACAAACTCCTTTAAAGTATATATGTTTTTCTCTTTTACTTCTCTATTTTTTAAAATAAAATCCCTGTGTTCCCGGGTCATGGTCAGAATCAGGTCGGCCTCAGCCAGCAAACCACCATCGAGCCTTTTACTCCTGTGACTTTGTAGATCAATCCCCAGTTCCTGTAAGGCTGTCACAGCCTTCTGACTGGCTTCCATACCATCCATTGTAGATATCCCGGCAGATTGTATAGAAATATCTGCTATCCCCTCTTCTTCAAGAAAATCCCTTAGAAGAAATTCTGCCATAGGGCTGCGGCAGGTATTTCCGGTACAGACAAACAAAATTTTAAACAAGGCTGACCCTCCTTTCTTAAACATACCCTATCAAAGAATATCTTTTAAATCAAACCAGCAAAATGAAAGCCAATGTAGATCAATGCCAGTCCACCGAAAACCTGGGCATTATTGCCCAGCCAGTGGCCAATTTTTGTGCCCAGAAAAAGTCCGCTACCCATCATCAGGGCAGCAACCAGACCGAACAGAAATACTACAGCAAGACCAAATCCAAGCATTCCCAGGCTAATCCCCACTGAAAGGGCATCAATACTTACTCCGGTTGCAACAACAAGTACTCCCCAGCTGCCGGAGTTAATCTCTGGAATCTCTCTTTCTTCCATTCTACTTTCAATAATCATATAAAATCCAATTAATAAAAGAATTCCAGCACCTATAAGTTCAAAGATGTAATCAAGTCCATTATTAATAGGAAAATAGCGGTAGATAAATTCCTGAACAAGTTCCCCGCCGAAATAACCAAGCAGGGGCATAAAAACATGAAAGATTCCTATTATTAAACTGATTTTAATTATTTCCATAAGCCTGTATTGCCTGGTACCAATTGCCATCGCTACCGAAAAGGCATCAGTACCCAGAGCCAGAGCCATTGCCAGTGCTTCGATAAAACTCAACCCCTTTTCAGGTTAATACTGTTTCTTATTTTAAAATATGTAATTAACAGCCCGAATATTATAATTAAGTTTATCTGGAAGCTGCTTTCTGTAATCTATTCATTATCGCCCTTCCTATTCCGTATTCCGGTAGTTCTTCAATCAGTATTAAACCATATTCAGGCCGGTCGGCTTCTCTCAATATATCAAAAAGTCTAAAAGCAATTTGATTTAAATCTTTTCTTTTGCCCATTTTAATTACAGGAAAGTCGGTTAGTTCTACATCAGCAGCTGTTTCATCGCTCAGGATAAAAACCGGGTTCAGGTCTTTATATTCATCTAAATCCTTATCCCTTAAATCTCCGGTCTTGACAATTTTTAAAGGAACTGCCGGTGAATAATGCCGGTATTTCATACCTGGTGAAGCCGGGGTTTCATCAATTGTTTCTGATCTATATTGAACCACATCATAACCCAGAACCCTGCTTATATCTTCAGAGGTTATGCCTCCAGGTCTAAGAATTACCGCCTTCTTTTGGCGGATATCAACTACAGTTGATTCCAATCCCACCGGGCAGGGGCCTCCATCAATAATATAGGGAATCTTTCCTTTCAGGTCAGAGTAGACATGCCCTGCTCTGGTCGGGCTGGGATAACCGGATGAATTAGCACTGGGTGCAGCTACTGGTAACCCACTTAACCTGATTAAAGCCAGGGCAACAGGGTGAGAAGGCATTCTGATTCCTACACTATCCAGCCCAGCTGTTGTTGCATCAGGAATGATATCATTTTTGGGCAAAACCAGGGTAAGAGGACCAGGCCAGAAAGCAGCAATTAATCTGCTTCCTGCTTCTGGTATTTCACCACTTATCAGTTCATTTAGCTGTTCTCGATATCCGATATGGACAATCAGCGGATTGTCCTGGGGCCTACCTTTGGCCTGGAATATCTTGCTAACAGCTTCAGGAGATCTGGCATCAGCTCCCAGACCATATACTGTTTCCGTAGGAAATGCTACAACTTCCTCCTGCTGGAGAAGACGGGCCCCATTTCTGACTGCCCTATCATCCTTCAGATTCTCTGCATTGGTTTCCAGTGATTCTCCCGGTTCTACCCGGTCATCTACCCGTCCTATTTCAGTCTTACAAACCATAAATTTTACCCCTTTTTAACATTACCATTTTCCCCTTTAATTAACCCTTTTAGCAGTTATAATTCTATCTCTTCCACTGTAATCCTGCTTAACCTCAATCCCGGTCCAGCCATCGGATTCATGAAATATCTCCCTGACTTCCTCTGCCTGTTCCATACCAATTTCAAGAGCAAGTAATCCCCCTGGAACCAGTACCTGCTGGGCCTGGGGAATTAGTATTTTATAGACTTCCAGCCCATCCTGTCCTCCATTCAGAGCAAGCGCCGGCTCCATTTTCACGTCCGGCGGTAATTTATCCATCTCATCTTCCCTGATATAGGGGGGATTGGATACAACTATATTTACATTGGCCTTCCCCATTTTTATCAAAGGGGCAAGTAAATCACCCCTGATAACTTTGAGACGGTCCGATAGATCATATTTATTAATATTTTCCCGGGCAACCTGCAGGGCATTTTCATCAAGGTCTATTCCAACGATCAGAGCCTCTTTTATATAATGAGCAAGGCTGACCATTATTACTCCACTTCCGGTTCCCACATCTACAATGTTCGGTTCCAGGAGCTTTTGCTTCTCACAGTAGGAGATTACTTCCTC
>JADQBU010000381.1 GCA_016278435.1 Halanaerobiales bacterium | reverse complement strand
AATAAACAAGTAAAATAATAAGGTATATCCCAAGATTATAGAGGGGTATACCTTTTTTAATGGCGGTATATCCCGGTTATAGGGATTTATCGCCATTTCTTATGCATACATTTTATGGAAGGGAGAACTTCTAATAGCACTTTTCTTGACAATTATAATTATTAAAGATATACTTTAACCAGATAAAGTAAAATTAGAAATTAATCTATACCAGAAAGGAGATTTTAATGGAAAGTAAAGGAGTGCTAATTATAGATTTTGGCGGGCAGTACAGCCAGTTGATTGCCCGGCGGGTAAGGGAATTGAATGTATATTCCCGGCTTGTGCCTTATAATACGAAATTAGAGAAGATCAAAGAACTTAATCCAGAAGGTATTATCCTCTCAGGTGGTCCCAGCAGTGTCAATATAGTAGGAGCACCCGATATTGACCCCGGGATATTTGCATTGGGGATTCCGGTACTGGGTATCTGTTATGGTATGCAGCTTATGGCATCTCATCTGTCCGGGGGGATAGTAAAGAAAGCAGAACACGGAGAATACGGAAAGGCTAAATTAAAAATATTAAAGCAGGATAACCTGCTGGCCAGGATTGATGATAACTGTCAGGTCTGGATGAGCCACGGTGACCGGGTTGAGAGATTGCCGGATGGATTTAATAAAAGTGCTGAAACAGAGATCACTCCTGTTGCTGCTATGAGCAATGAAAAGACCGGGATGTACGGGGTCCAGTTCCATCCAGAAGTGGTACATACTACCCAGGGGATGAATATTCTCAGAAATTTTCTCTTTCAGATATGCCAGGTTAAAGCCGACTGGACGATGGCTGATTACATAGACCAGCAGTTGACTAAGATAAGAGAAAGAGCCGGAAAGAGCCGGGTTATTTCAGGATTATCAGGTGGAGTAGATTCTTCTGTTGCTTCAGCCCTTGTTCACCGGGCTATAGGTGATCAGCTGACCTGTATCTTTGTTGATCATGGGCTCTTACGTAAGGGGGAGGCTGAACAGGTTAAGAGAACCTTTGCGGAAGAGTTTAATATTCCACTTATATATATTGATGCCAGGAAACGATTTCTGAAAAAGTTAAGTGGTGTCAGTGAGCCTGAAGAAAAAAGAAAGATAATCGGGGAAGAGTTTATCAGGGTCTTTGAAGAGGAAGCAGGTAAACTGGAAGATGCTCATTATCTGGTACAGGGTACGATTTATTCTGATGTAATAGAAAGTGGTAGTGATACTGCTGCTACTATCAAGAGCCATCATAATGTGGGAGGTTTACCGGAAGAAATGGATCTGAAGTTAATCGAACCCCTGCGGCAGCTTTTCAAGGACGAAGTCCGGAAAATCGGTGAAGTGCTGGGTCTGCCTGATACTATAGTCTGGCGTCAGCCTTTTCCGGGTCCGGGACTGGCTATCAGGATTATTGGAGATGTGTCAGAAGAGAAGCTGCAGATCTTACAGGATGCTGATGCAATTGTCCAGGAAGAGATCCGGGAAGCCGGTTTATACCGGGAAATCTGGCAGTCTTTTGCTGTCCTCCCTGATTTAAGAAGTGTGGGAGTGATGGGAGATGAACGCACATACGGTTATCCCATTATTTTACGGGCTGTAACCAGTGATGATGCTATGACAGCAGACTGGGCCCGTTTACCATATGAATTGCTGGGTTCTATCTCAAACCGGATAGTAAATGAGGTAGGAGCTGTTAACAGGGTGGTTTATGATATAACCTCCAAACCACCGGGAACAATTGAATGGGAGTGAGAATTGTGTCAAAAAATATCAGGAATGAATTTACTGACCAGCTCTTCAGGGCAATTCTTTTACTGGATGACCAGGAAGAATGTTACCGGTTTTTCGAGGATATCGCAACAGTTGGAGAGATCAGGGACCTTGGACAGAGGCTGGAGGTAGCAAAGATGCTAAAAGAGGGTGCTACCTATGATGAGATTGTTGAAAAAACGGGAGTAAGTACGGCAACAATCAGCAGGGTTAAAAGGTCTCTTGAATATGGAGCAGATGGTTATAACCTAGTCTTTAAAAAAATGGGTCTCGACGATCAGTAAAATTCAGGTTTTCTAAAAGCAAAATAATAATAATAAAGTATAGTTTCCCCCTTTTTATCAGAAAATAATGCTGAGAGAGGGGGATTTTGCTTGCAGGTTGTGCACGCAATTTTAAAACCCGGTGAAGGTCGGGAAGCAGAAACTATTCTGGAAAAAATGGGAACAGACATCGATGACTTTAAACTGATTAAGACTGACACCGGTGATTTATTGATCATAAATCTTCTCTATAATAATACTGATAGGCTTATTGACCAGTTGACCAGAAAGTTTGATTTTGAAGATAACCGGGAAAGGAGTTTGATTATCTTTACTCCTGATACGATAATTCCCAGGGATGAAGAAAAACTGGCTCAGGCTTCTTTTCATGCCACCCGGGAATCACTTGTAACCTTTGCTCAGGAAAATTCAAGCATTGATTTCCAGTATATAATGCTGGTTCTGGCCTCTGCGGTTATTACCAGCCTTGGACTAATTCTAAATAATGTTGCTGTAATCGTCGGGGGGATGGTTATTGCTCCAGTTCTGGGACCGATTCTGGCCATTACTATCGGTATCGTGCTGGGGGACCTAAAACTTATAAGAAAAGGAATATCTGCTGAGGTTATTGGTATTATAATAGCTATTGTTATCGGTAGTTTTTTTGGAGCTATTCTACCAGAAATCGAGATTACAGAAGCCCTGAAAATAAGGATGTTTCCCACGATTGCCGATCTGCTGATAGCAACAGCAGCCGGGGCAGCAGCAGCCTATAGTTTAATCCGGGGTCAGCTCAAGACCGGGTTAGTGGGAGTCATGGTGGCGGCTTCTCTGCTGCCTGTTATGTGTACAATCGGAATTGGTATTGCTTTCGGTAATAATACCATGATTCTTGGTGCCTTTATCCTACTGGCCGGTAATTATCTTGGTCTTCTCCTGTCAAACCTGACAGTATTCTACTTTGAGGGGCTAAAACCCCAGCTCTGGTATAAAGATCAGGCCCAGAAGTTGATCAAGAAGAGCCTGATTATGATTGTGCTGGCGGTTTTTTTGCTGATCATTCCCCTGGGAATACTGACAGTTTACCAGTTTTATGTAGAAAAACCGGTTGATGTTGTTAAATCTACTATCAGGGAGAATCTGGTTGCCGGGTGGGATTACCGGATTCAGGAGGTTGACATTACAGGCAATCTGATTAATGTTTATATCTATGCTGCCAGAGAGCTGGATAAAAATACATTGAACAATATAAAAAGTCAAATTGAGGATAGACTTTCACAGGAATACAACATTAATTTCAAAATTATACCGGTTAATGAGATAAATATTTAATCTGCTTATATTCCTCTTTTAACATTAAACCTGCATATTACATACAATAATCATGGATCTAAATTTACATAGGGGGAATATATGTGGGTATCTCTGAGACAAAAATAGAATCAATTGAAACGGATCTTTTGATTATTGGTGGGGGAACTTCAGGCTGTCTGGCAGCGGTTAAGGCCCGGGAGAAGGCTCCTGACCTTGATGTACTAATTTTAGAGAAGGCTCATATTGAGCGCAGTGGCTGTCTCGCAGCCGGGATGAATGCAATTAATGCTTACATAAATCCAGGGGAAACTCCTGAGAGTTTTGTAGAATATGTCAGAAAAGATGCCCTGGGTCTGATCAGGGAAGACCTGGTTTTAAGTATGGCGCAGCGGTTAAATGAGGTCGTACAGGATGTAGAATCCTGGGGACTGCCGATTAAGAAGGATGAAGATGGTAATTATGTAAGCAGGGGAAGATGGAATATTAAAATTAACGGAGAGGCCTTAAAACCTATTATTGCTTCCCGGGTAAAAGAGGCTGGGGTAAATGTATTAAACAGGGTAGTAGTAACAAACTACTTAATGTCTGAAGATAATGAAGTTATCGGTGCCATCGGTTTTGGGGTCAGAGATGGTAAATGTTATGTTGTCAGGGCTGGAGCAACTATAATTGCTACCGGTGGTACGGCAGGGCTCTACAAACCGAATAATGACGGCTCTGCTCACCATAAGATCTGGTATTCACCCTTCAATACAGGCGGCGGTTATGCCATGGGAATCAGAGCAGGTGCAGAAATGACTTCCTTTGAAATGAGATTTATTGCTCTGAGAATTAAAGATATAGTAGCCCCGACAGGAACCCTGGCCCTGGGCTTTGGTGCAACCCAGGTTAACTCCCTGGGGGAAAGATTTATGCAGGATAAATTTGCAGATATGGGTGCCGAAGGTGCCCCAACTCCGATCAGGGTTTATGGGCCTACCAGGGAAGTAAAAGAGGGCAGGGGACCGGTCTTTATGGATACAACTCACTTAACTGATGAAGAAGTAAAGGAGTTAAAAGCATCATATCTTAATATGTATCCTGACCTCATCCTTTACTGGGCAGCCAATAATTTTGATCCCGGTAAAGAACCTATCGAAATTGAAGGAACAGAGCCTTATCTGGTCGGCGGCCATGCCCAGGCTGGTTACTGGATTAATACCAGGCGGGAAACTACTCTTAAGGGTTTATATGCTGCAGGAGATGTAGCAGGTGGGGCACCATACAAATTTGTTAGCGGCTGCTGGGCTGAAGGTGTAATTGCAGCTGAGAATGCTGTAGAATATATAAAAAATAAGCAGGAAAGTAAAAGTGAACAGTCTGATTTAACCAAAAAACTCTGGGATGAATATAACAGGATTTATGCTCCTCTGGAAAGGGAAAAAGGAGTTAAACCCCGGGAGATGGAAGAACGTCTGCAGAAGGTTATGGATGAATATGCCGGGGGAGTAAGCCGTTATTATGAGATGAATGAGCGGGAGTTAAAGCTGGCTTTAAAAAATATAAAACGCCTGCAGGAACAGATTGAATTCTTAAAGGCAGATAATCTACATGAACTGATGAACTGTCATGAAGTAGTTGATAGAATAGATGTGGCAGAAGTACTGGTGAATCATCTCCTTTACCGTCGGGAGACCAGATGGCCGGCTTACCAGACAAGAACCGATTATCCCGGGCGAGATGACCAGGAGTGGTTAAAGTTTGTCAACAGCAGGCGGGAGCAAGATGGAGTGAAGATGCTGGAAAAATCCTATGAAAAATTAGTAAAATAAGGAGGAAGCTAATTAGATGGGTGTAGAGGTAAATAAAGATCTATGTACCGGTTGTAAAAATAGCAGTGAACCAGTCTGTGTGAAATACTGTCCTGGGGATCTATTGATGATAGATGATGAAGGAAAGGCAGCCATTCGTAGTATGGAGGACTGCTGGGATTGTATGGTCTGTGTGAAACTCTGTCCCCATAAAGCCCTGGAGACAAAACTTCCCTATCAGCTGGCAGATTACAAAGCTAGATTGGTACCGGAAATATATAGATCAAAGATAATCTGGAAAACAGAAGATATTGAAGGTCAGTGCGAAGTATTTGAATTACAGACCAAAACGGAAGATTCGGCTTAACGTAAGGAATACAGGTTAGCCCTTTCTCATGGAATTCAGCACATTACATTCTTGTAACATATTTACTATACCAGGAGATCAGGCTAACCTGTACACTATTTTTTCAGGTATAATATCAAAATTTTAAGGGAATATTGAGCTTAAAGGAGGGTTTATTATTAATATCATACCATTATTTCTGGTATCAATTCTCCCCGGTATCCTCTGGGTCTGGTATTTTTACAGAAAGGATATATATGACCCGGAACCCAAACATTTAATTGTCCGCGATTTTATCTGGGGGATGATAATAGTATTTCCGGTAAGTTTTATGGAGGCACCTTTTGGTAATTTACTGGATACGAAAGCGCCATTAGTTGTTCTGTTCTTTTCAACGATTTTTATTGTAGGAATTCTGGAAGAAGGAGCAAAATCAGCTGTAGTCTACCTGTTTCATTTTAATCACACTGATTTTGATGAGCCGCTGGATGGAATAATTTATGGAGTTACCGTTGGACTTGGTTTTGCTGCTTTTGAGAATGTTTTTTATACAATCCTTTATGGGTATAAAGTTGGGCTGACCCGGGCAGTATTAACGAGTCTTGCTCATGCATCATTTACCGGTATTTTTGGTTATTTTCTGGGACAGGCTAAAGAACATGATATGAAATCATTAATCTTATGGGGTTTTCTAACAGTAAGCGTATTACACGGAATATATGATTTTCTTGTTATAGGGAATATAATTGGTATATTTTTTACCATCCTGATTATTGTTATTCTACAGGTTCTACTGGCAAATTTAATGAAAAATTTGCTGCAGAAATCACCATTTAGATAAAAAATGCAGGAATTTAATCTTTTAAATGGAAGTAATAATAACGGTATTGAAAAAGGTATAGCTGGAGGTATTTAAGAATGGTAGATAAAAAATATGATGTAGTTGTTATTGGTACCGGTCCCACCGGTATTTTTGCCGTTATTGAACTGCTGAAAAAAGATTTAAATCTTAATATTCTGATGTTGGAAAAGGGAACAGATCTGACGGCCAGAGTCTGTCCAAAGGGTGATAAATGTGTAAACTGCCGGAGTTGTGCAATAGTTTCCGGTTGGGGAGGAGCCGGGGCTTTCAGTGATGGTAAGCTTAGCCTGTCTCCATTAATTGGTGGTAATCTTGACCAGTATATAGGTAGTGAGAACCTGAAGGATTATATAGGCTATGTTGACGATATTTATCAGGACTTCGGTGCTCCGGACCGGATTTTCGGGGGTGATAGCCAAAAAATAAACGAAATTAAGGAGAA
>JADQBU010000384.1 GCA_016278435.1 Halanaerobiales bacterium | reverse complement strand
CTACAATTCCTCTAGTTCCCAGTGGTAAAATTATAACCTCGTAGGGTGCGATAGCTCTGGGCCAGATTATTCCCTGTTCATCATTATTCTGTTCAATAGCAGCTGCCACAAGTCTAGTTACCCCGATACCGTAACTACCCATAACTACAGGTTTCTCTTTCCCATCTTCAGCAAGATAGGTGACATTCATACTCTCACTATATTTTGTGCCCAGTTTAAATATATGGCCAACTTCGATTCCAGGTTTAATTTCAATTTTTCCGCCACATACTGGACACTTATCTCCTGCTTTCACATTTCTTAAATCCAGATACTCCTCAACCTTAAAATCACGGTCAGGATTTACATTTATAAAATGAAAATCCTTCTGATTGGCTCCTGATATGCCATTGGTAATGTTTTTGATTTTACAATCTGCAAGGATTCGAACATTTTCCATATTGACCGGCCCAATAAATCCTGCTACACTGTTAAAAAGACCAGGAAATTCCTCATTTTCTGCTTTGTTTAACTCCATTACATTTAGATAATTTTTTAATTTAATCTCATTTAACTGGTCATCACCACGTATAAGAACAATAACCGGTTCTCCATCAGCCTTCAGAGCCAGAGTCTTTATCATTTTAGAAGCGGATATTTCAAGAAATTTTTCCAGTTCTTCAATAGTTTTAACTTCAGGAGTTTCAACCTTTTCCAGTGGATTTAACTCCTGTTTATGGTTATTATTATCTATAGCTGGTTCTGCTGCCACTGCCCGCTCAATATTGGCCGCATATTTACATTCTGTACATAAGACAATACTATCTTCTCCTGAATCAGCCAGTACAACAAATTCATGGGAATCCTTACCACCCATGGCCCCGGTATCAGCTTCAACTACCCTTGTTTCTAAACCACATCTCTTGAAAACATTGATATATGTATCGTACATAATTTGATAACTTTCATCAAGTCCTGCAAAGTCCCGGTCCAGAGAATAGGCATCTTTCATAATAAACTCCCGACCTCTCATCACTCCAAACCTGGGTCTTATCTCATCTCTTACCTTGGTCTGTATCTGATACAAATTCAGGGGTAAATCTTTGTAGGAACGAACTTCATTTTTAACGAGATCAGCGATCACCTCTTCATGGGTGGGACCAATACAGTATTCATGGTCTTTACGGTCAGTAAACCGTATCATCAAAGGACCAAATCTCTCCCAGCGGCCCGATTCCTTCCAGATTTCAGCCTTCTGCATAACAGGTAATAAGACTTCAAGTGCCCCGCTCTTATTCATTTCTTCTCTGATGATTTTCTCGATTTTTTGTATAACCCTGAGTCCCAGCGGCAAATAGGAATAGATCCCAGCCCCCAGACTTCTCATCATCCCTGCCCTCAACATAAGCTTATGACTGCTTACTTCTGCTTCAGCAGGATCTTCTTTCAGGGTCGGCATATATAACCTGGTTAAGCGCATATTAATCACTCCTCATATAATTTGTTTATCTCCTCAAACAGGGCTTCAATTAACTCTGTTTCTTTAACCTTCATTAATTTCTTTCCTTTTTTAAATATTAGAGCTTCTCCCTTGCCACCGGCAATACCAATATCAGCCTCTCGAGCTTCCCCTGGCCCATTTACGGCACATCCCATTACAGCTATCTTAATTGGCCTATTTATTGTAGAAGACCTTCGTTCAACCTCATTGGCGATTTTTTCTAAATCAATATTGGTCCGTCCACATCCGGGACAGGATATTATTTCCGGACTCCTCTGCCGTAATTGCAATGACTCCAGTATCTTCCAGCCTACCCTGATCTCTTCTACTGGATCTGCAGTAAGTGATACTCTCAGTGTATCACCGAGTCCTGCAAGTAATAAAGCCCCGATTCCAATCGAAGACTTTATGGTACCAGACCAGCTTGTCCCGGCTTCAGTAATACCTATATGGAAAGGATAATCAACTTTTTGGGCCATTAATTTATAGGCGGTAATAGTAGTTATAATATCTGAAGCCTTTAATGAAATAATTATATCGTAAAAACCTTCATTTTCAAGTATACGAACGTGTTTCATGGCACTTTCTACCATAGCTTCCGGAGTAGGCTGGCCATATTTTTTAAGTAATTCCTTCTCAATTGAACCTGAATTTACACCAATACGTATTGGTATTTTTTTCTTCCCGGCAGCCTGTACAACTTCCTTTATACGAGTTTCAGAACCAATATTACCGGGATTTATCCTGAGACCGTCTACCCCCTGTTTAATAGCACCCAGTGCCAGCCTGTAATCAAAGTGAATATCAGCAATCAGAGGTATAGAAATCTCTTTAATAATGGCAGCCAGGGCCATAACACTTTCCCTGTCAGGTACAGCCACCCTGATTATTTCACACCCTGCTGCTTCCAATTTCTTAATCTGGCTAACTGTAGCTTTAATATCTGTTGTTTTTGTATTTGTCATAGATTGGACACTGACCGGGGCGCCACCCCCGACAGCAGACTGAGCAAAATATACTTTCCGGGTCGTACGCCTTGAAATCATAATACCTCTCCCATCACCCTAAAATAGGGCCCTGACCAGATCGCGGTAAATAATAAATACCATCAATACCATCAATAAAATAAATCCAATAAAATGAACAAAGCCTTCTTTTTCAGCTGGAACAGGTTTACCCCTGACTAATTCAACCAGAATAAATAGAATCCTTCCCCCATCCAGGGCTGGAAAGGGAAGTAGATTAATTATACCCAGATTGATGCTGATAATTGCCAGCCAGTTAAGCAGATTACTTAAACCAATCTTGGCTGCCTGACCAACAATGGAGGCAATCATAATCGGTCCTCCAAGTTCTTCTGCTGACCTCTGTGATATCATCTGGGCAAAACCCGTTACTGTCAAAGCTACTACATTCCAGGTCTGCACAAATCCCAGTTGGATCGATTTAAAAAGTCCGATTTTCTCCTTGATCATCCTGGGGTAAATACCTATTACATCTGCCCCCACTTCTTCATTGTATTCGGGCTTTATGTTGGCTACAAATTTATTGTCTCCTCTTTTATATTCTACCTTAATTATTTTTTCATTTGAATTATGGATTAAACTGGCCATATCACTCCATTCTTCAACTTCTTGATTATTAATAGCGGTAATTTGGTCACCTGGTTGTAAGCCAGCCCGGGCTGCAGGTTTATTTGGTTCAACCTGGCCAATAACTGTTGAAGGCGAGCTGTCAACAGGGATTCCGTAAGCGAAAAATACCAGCGAAAAAACAACTATAGCCAACAAAAAATTCATAAGAGGTCCCATAAAAAGAACAGCAAATCTCTTTCCTATAGATTTTTGATGGAAGCAGCGCCCGTTCTCCAGGGCTTCATTATATATCTCAAGTTCCTCTTCACTGACATCATCATCAGGCGGAAATTCTCCGGTTAAATTACAGAATCCACCCAGGGGAATAATCCTGATGGAATAGGCTGTCTCTCCCCATTGCCGGGATACTAGCTTTGGTCCAAATCCCAGAGCAAATTCCTCTACTCTGATATCAGATAATTTTGCAGTAATATAATGCCCAAATTCATGAACAAAGACAAGGATTCCCAGAACCACAACAAAACTAACTATAGTCAACAGCATTTATCCAGTACCTCCCTGGTCTTTTTACGGGTCTGTTGATCAATTGCCAGAATATCATCAACACTTAATTTAGATTCTCCCTTATGGTCTTCCAGCAAAAGTTCAATAACCCGGGTAATTTCATTGAATTTAATTTTTTCTTTTAAAAATGAGTCTACCGCTACCTCATTGGCAGCATTTAATACTACTGGATAACTTCCTCCCATTTTTCCAGCCTGATAAGCCAGTTTCAAAGCAATAAATTTTTCAACATCTGGTTTATAGAAAGTTAATTTTTCCAGAGAAAATAAATCCAGTTCTTCTACTTGAGCATTCTTTTTTTCTGGATATGTAAAAGCAGATTGAATCGGCAGTCGCATATCGGAAACACCCATTTCGGCCACCATAGAATTATCAATAAATTCAATCAGGGAATGAATAATACTTTCCGGATGAACGACAACATCTATTTTATCATATGGTGTATTAAATAACCAGTGGGCCTCAATAACTTCTAAACCCTTATTCATCATAGTAGCTGAATCAATAGATATTTTTTTGCCCATATTCCATTTGGGATGGGCCAGAGCTTCTTTTACACTTACATCCTGTAGTTCATCTCTGGAATAGTTTAAAAATGGTCCGCCTGAGGCAGTCAATAAGATCTTTTTAATCTCCTGGTCTCTATGTGAAGATAAAATTTGAAATATAGCATTATGCTCGCTATCAACAGGGTAAATCTCCTGACCAGTACTGGCCAATAGTTTATTGATTATCTCACCACCGATAACCATACTCTCTTTATTTGCTAAACCAAGTCTATTTCCGGCTTTTATGGCAGCTATTGAAGGTTTTAGACCAGCAGCTCCCACTAGACCATTAATCACCAGATCTATTCCCTGTAATGAAACTACATCCTCCAGTCCCTTTAAGCCTTTTAAGACTTCACACTTACCCTGTAGTCTCTTTTGTAAATCCAGGGCAAGTTTATCATCCATTATAACCACATATTCAGGTTTATATTCGATAGCCTGTTCTTCCAGTAAATCGATACTGGTATTAGCCGTTAAAGCTACAACTTCCCATTCTTGAGATAGATTATTAATAACATCTAAAGATTGTCTTCCAATAGAACCTGTTGATCCCAGAATTACAGTTTTCTTCAACAAAATCACTCTCTTTCTGCTCTAAAGAATGCTTTAACAAGTACCATAACTGTTGGTCCAACAATGAACCCCAGTCCCCCCATTACCCGGTAACCCACATATAATGCAATCATTACTGAAAGGGGGTGAAGACCGAGATTTTCGCCCATAATTTTACCCTGCGCCCCTGATCTCACTCCTGCCAGGATCAGATAAACAAATAATAGTTGTATACCAGCTACAATATTTCTTGTCAGTAAATTAAATAAAATCCAGGGATAATAAATCAAACCCGGCCCAATAATTGGTATTAAATCAAGAAAAGCAGCTGTTAGGCCAATTAGAAGTGCATACTGATAACCAAGAACAGCTGTACCTATTCCTGCAATAACCCCGCTTATTGAAATTAATATCAATTCTGCCCTGATAAATCCAATTGATGAGGCAATCAGTTCATCCCTTATTCTAATAACCTGTGATTTATAATTTTCCGGGAAGATATCGACCACAAATTTATTGATGACATCTTTATCCCTGCTTATAAAAAAGCAGGCAATAAAGCTCAAAAATAAAATAGTAAAAATTATAGGTAGCTTTGAAATATAACCCAGAGTCATATTTATAATCCTGACCAGAGAATTTCTAATACCGTCATAGAGCATCTGTAGATTATTATTTAACATAACTTTAATATTATCTGAAATTTCAAGGTTATTAATAAATCGTTGTATTTCATTATTCTGATTTAATAACCACTGCATTCTATCACCGATGGTCTGATAATCTGGCAAATTTCTTAAAAGGTTATTTAATTCAATATATGTCTGAGAAACTCCCAGCATAACCATAACTGCAATTATTGCTATTAATAACATCAGGACAGTTAAAACTGCTATACCCCTGTTAATTTTTAATCTACTTTCCAGTTCATAAACAACAGGGTTAATCATGCTGGCCATAATACCTGCAATTATAAAGGGGCTTAAATAAATAAAGGCATATTTAACGGAAAAAACCAATAAGATAAATAAACCAATACTTAAAAGAAAATTTTTAATAGTTTTATCCATTTTAATCATCCCATATTAAGCATAATTATAAAATAATATGTAAAAGGCACAGTAAATAATAGACTATCAAAACGGTCCAGAATACCACCATGACCCGGAATTAAGCTTCCGGAGTCTTTAATCTCTGCATTTCTCCTTAAACTTGATTCAAATAAATCGCCGGCAATGGCAAGAACCGATAAAATTATACTGTAATAAACCCAGTAAAAAGAAAAATCATTGTATATGTATCTCGTTACAATTAAAACGGTTATTATTGTCAAAATTATCCCACCAATAGCCCCCTCCAGGGTTTTATTGGGGCTAATCTGTTTTGCCAGTCTTCTTTTTCCCAGAAATCTACCGGTAAAATAGGCTCCGGTGTCTGTAGCCCAGGTAGCAAGAAGAGCCAGCCATAAAAATGATAGACTTAATTCCCTTAAAAGAGGAAAAAAAGAAAATCCACCAGCAATATAAATTATTCCAAAAATATTTATTGAAATTGATTCAAGTATTTCTATGTATTTTTTTTTGATAAGATGATTAATAAATAAAACAAAAAAAGTAAAAATAAGAATAATTCCAGAAGATAAATTAAAAACTTTAATATTATTTAAATAAATAAAAGTAAAAAATATAAAGCTTAAAAACATCATTAATATCTTATTATATCTGAACTGACCCGGTACTAATTTAATATATTCATTAATCCCAAAAATAATTAATAAACTGACAAAAAAGTAAAACTGAAAAGAGCCCCAGTATATAAACAGGGTCAAGATTAAAATACCCAGTACTGCACTTATCACCCTCCATTTAAGCATCGTTCTCAATACCTCCAAACCGTCTGTCCCTTTGCTGAAAATCATTTATAGCCTGTACAAAATCATCCTCATTAAAATCAGGCCAGTATTTATCCGTAAAATAAAACTCGGCATAGGCAATCTCCCATAATAAAAAGTTACTTATCCTTTTTTCTCCTCCTGTTCTTATCAATAGCTCAACTTCCGGAAAATGAGAACAATATAAATATTTTTTAAATATATCCTCATCGATATCTTC
>JADQBU010000044.1 GCA_016278435.1 Halanaerobiales bacterium | reverse complement strand
GCAAAGAAGATCTGGGTAAGCTTTATTGTTTTGTTGACCCGGCAAAATATATGAGCTATAATGCGGATTTTAAAATGATTCATACCAAAAATGAACCCTCTCATGATGACTGCTGTGAGTTTGCCATAAGGAAAACCAGTACAAAAGAAAGAAAAGATTTTTTTGCTGAAGATGCAGACTGGTCTTATATAGATGAGCGATTGAAGTAAACAATGGAATTATAATTTTGAGTTGTTATTTGGAGGTGATGTTTAGGTAAATAAAGTTTAAGAATTAATCAAAATAAAGGGGGTTAAAGAATGTTTGTCAAAAAAATGTTATGTATATTGCTTGTTTTATCGATCGTATTAACTGGTATATCAATTGTTGCTCTGGCCGCGGGAGATATGGGTGAAAATGTTCTGGTTTCTGCTTTACAGGAAAAAATTGATACTTTCGATGTTTTTAAATCTGCACTTGCTGAGCCACTGAGGGTACTCGGAATTGTTGCTGAAACATTGACAGTATATGATGGAGATCTTAATGTTAAGCCACTACTGGCTAAAAGCTGGGATGTATCTCAGGATCAGCTTACCTGGACATTTCATCTTAAGGAAGGAATTAAATTCCATGATGGAACTGCCTTTAATGCGGAGAGTTTAAAAGATTACCTGGAAAACTGGATGTTCCCGGAATCTTTTAACGGCTGGCAGTTTGAGCCGATAAGAGAGATGAATGTAACAGATGAGTATACGCTGGAGATGAAATTAGAGAGACCATATCCTATGCTGGCAGCCTATTTTGCTGACCCCTGGAATATTATTCAGTCACCGTCTGCGTTAGAAAAATATGGAGAACGCTATGGATTTGACGCTGTAGTTGGTACTGGACCTTTTATGTTTGAACAATGGGATAGAGGCAGTCAGGTTGTATTGAAAAAGAATCCTGATTATAATCATGGTCCCGAATTTTTAAGCAATCAGGGTCCTGCGCATCTGGATAAAATTATATTCAGAATAATTCCCGAACCAATAACAAGGGTTTCAGAATTAAGATATGGAAATGTAGATTTGATTCAAAAAGTTCCTGAATCTTTACTTCAAGAAGTTCAGGATGATAAAAATATTACTACTTTAATGAAATCTTCGTTCCGGGTTGTCTTTATTTCCTTTAATCAGGACCGGGAATTAATGCGTAACATTAAAGTAAGAGAAGCTATTAATCATGCTGTAAGTAGAGAGGCTGTACTACAGGCAGCATTCCAGGG
Organism: Halanaerobiales bacterium; assembly: GCA_016278435.1. Taxonomy (GTDB): domain Bacteria; phylum Bacillota; class Halanaerobiia; order Halanaerobiales; family JADQBU01; genus JADQBU01. The sequence continues at coordinate 5,633 of JADQBU010000044.1, read as the reverse complement.
CTACGGCCAGATAGCAACAAGCTTACTTCCTCCAAGTTCTACCGGTTACTGGGAGGGGTCAAAGGAATTCGCCAAATCATATCTGTATTATGATCCGGAAGAATCTAAAAAACTACTTGATGAAGCCGGTTGGACCCTCCCCAGTAATGGTGAAATCAGGACTAAAGATGGGAAAGAACTGGTGCTGGATCTAGTGGCAATAAATGTACCCAGATACAAAATTCCGGCAGAGGTAGTACAGTCAATGTTAAAAGATGTAGGAATCAAGGTTAATCTCGAGATCTATGATTCTGCTGCAGCAAATGCCAAACTGGAATCAGGAGATTTTGACTTTACTGTAACTGGATGGGCTTATAATATGGGTGAAGTTACCCTTGATCTTATCTGTGCAGAACAATCAATTCCCAATCCGAACTATGCTCGTTATGTAAATCCAGAAATTGAAAGCCAGCTGGATATAATGAGGATGGGTAAAACTGCTGAAGAGAGACAGACAGCAGCCAGTAAAGTTCAGGAGATAGTTATTAAAGACCAGGTTGTAGTACCACTGGTTATTAGAACAAATAGTATAGCTGTTGTTAACAAAGTTCAGGGTTTAGAATTACTCGATCAGCATCCCTGGTGGTTAGATCTTTCTCTTGGACTGGAGTTAAGTAAAGAGTAGGAATTCAAGAGTAGATGATAGGTAGTATTATCTATCATCTACTTTCAAAATTTTTTTGATCAGGCTGGGAGGATTAAAATGTTTAGTTTTTTGATTAGAAGAAGTATATCTATGGTATTTATTTTAATAGGTGTATCTATAATTGTATTTTTTGCTATGCGGCTGGCACCAGGAGATCCAGCCCGGCAAATACTTGGTCCACTTGCTTCCCAGGAGAAAGTAGAGGAACTCAGACATGAACTGGCACTGGATAAACCGCTCTGGATTCAGTATGGTATCTGGTTTAAAAATGCTGTACAGGGGGATTTAGGAAAATCGATAGCCAGTAAAGCTCCTACTCTTGAACTTGTAGGTGAAAGAATTGTAAATACAATTGAATTAACAATGGCAGCTTTTATAATAACTCTCACACTGGCAATAGCTAGCGGTGTTATCTCTGCTGTAAAGCAATACAGTATAGTGGATAATATTGTGACATTATTTTCCCTGTTCTGGTTATCTATGCCCAGATTCTGGTTAGGTTTAATGTTTATGTTATTATTTGCTACCCGTATTTCCTGGTTACCAATATCAGGTATGGGTGGACCTATCGGCACCTGGGATAATCTACTCCATTTAATTTTACCAGCTTTGACCCTGGGACTGCCCAGAATGGGATCCTTAACCAGGATTGTACGCTCCAGTATGCTTAATGTGTTAAAACAGGATTATGTAATCTATGCCAGAAGTAAGGGTTTAAAAGAAAGTAGAGTAATTTTAAAACATGCATTAAGAAATGCTCTAAATCCGGTCATAACAATGCTCGGCCTACAGATACCCTGGTTATTTGGCGGCTCTGTTATTGTAGAGACGGTTTTTTCCTGGCCGGGTATGGGCAGACTACTGACTTCAGCAATATTTGAAAGAGATTACCCTTTAATTCAGGCTGTTGCAATTGGCTACACTTTAATAGTAGTTTTTGCAAATTATCTGGCAGATATATCTTATGCGATTGCTGATCCCAGAATCAGATTAGAATAGAGATTAAGGAGTGGAGCTTGATGTCATTTAAATTATTCTTAAAAGTTTTTCGTAAAAATAGGTTAGCCATTCTGGGTGCAGTGATAGTATTTATTTTTTTTATACTTGTCATCTTTGGTCAGTGGCTGGCCCCTTATAATCCAGTTAAACAGAACTATACTTCAATTTTAAAACCTCCCACCAGAGATCATCTTTTCGGTACTGATCATCTGGGAAGAGATGTTTTAAGCAGGGTTATTGCCGGAGCCCGGTATTCATTTTTAATTGGATTTGGTGTTGTATTTATAGAAGGATTAATTGGTACTATACTCGGTCTTATTGCCGGTTTTTACGGTGGTTTTATAGATAGAATAATAATGCGTCTGGTTGATACCATGCTTTCCATACCTCCCATGGTACTGGCCCTGGTTATTGCAGGTACATTTGGTGGAGGAATATTACCTGTTATACTGGCTATGACAGTAATTAGCTGGGCACACTTTACAAGATTGGTAAGAGGTGAAGTTCTTTCTGTTCGTGAGAGCTTATATGTTGAATCTGCAAAGGCTATTGGAGCTATGAATTATAAAATAATTAAAGATCATTTATTACCAAATATTATATCCACAACTATTGTTTTTAGCACACTGGAAATCCCCTGGGCAATATTATTTTCTGCCGGGCTCAGTTTTCTGGGGGTAGGGGTACAGCCTCCTGCTCCAGAATGGGGTAATATTATAGCAGATGGAAGAAATTATTTAACAAATCAATGGTGGATTGCAACATTTCCGGGTCTGGTTTTAATGGTAATCGTTTTGAGCTTTAATTTTCTGGGCGATGGGTTAAGAGATGCTTTAGATCCCAAACAGGTAAAAGATTAAAATTTATTGATGAGGTGATGTTATGATAGATTGGAGTAGTTTATTTAAAAAAGCCTATCCCTGGCAGGGGACAATGCCGGTAATTGAGATTAGTGGAGAGCCTTATGATCTGGGATTCCAGCATGGCAAAATATGCAAATACATGATTACTAAAATTGCTGATGAATTTATACAAAAACTTGTAGAAATAACAGGTGTTGAAAAATCTAAAATTATTGATGAAGCGCTGAAATACGAGAAGGCTATACTCGGTCAGATTGGTGATGAATACATTGAAGAGATGAAAGGTATAGCTGATGGTGCTGAGGTAGATTATAAAAATATTCTTATTTTAAACTGCGGCTGGGATTTATTGAATTCTCTACCCACCCCTGAGACACACCCCAGTTATATGTGCTCTTCTTTTTCTTCTTTTGCTGACGATACCAGAAATGGCAATTTAATATGCGGCCATAATGATGATGGTGCAAGAAATATAGATCAGTTTTTGGTATTATTAAAAGCTACACCTGCAAAGGGCAGGAGTTTTGCCGCACCGGTGGTTCCGGGATACATAGGTTATCATCGAATGTGGAATGATAGTGGTACTGTTTTATTTGGACTTTCACTGGAAAAAGGGGTTAAGGATGAAGTATTTGATTATAATATACCGATGTGGGTCTTGCTGAGACATTTGATTCAGTATAAAGAATCTACAGATGAAATTGTTCAGGGTTTAGCCGAATATCCACCGCCGACAGCATTTAATTTTTTAATTTCTGACAAAACGGCCAGTGTTAAAATCTGTCATGTAGCAGCAAATAACATTGTAAAAATATCACCAGAGGGATCAACAGCTGTCTTAACCAATCATGCACTTGTTGATGATATTAAACCGGTTTTAGTTATGAGAGACCATCCGTCCAGTACAGATTATAGATTTCAAACAGTTAAACGTTTTCTGGACGGCAAAAAAGGCAAAATAGACGTGAAAGCAGGAAAAGAGGCACTTAGCTCTCATTATGATTCCTCTACTAAGAAATATTATCCCAGTGCAAATACACCCTGTTCTCATCACGAATATGAAGGGAAAATGGCGGGGACTGTTTCTACTGTAGTTATTGAGATTAAAGAAAAACAGCTTTCTGCATATATCTCTCTTGGAAACCCCTGTGAAAACAGGTGGACAGAGGATGTCCTTGAAATTAAATAATTGGAAAAATGATTAAGATAGCTTATTTTAACTTTATTCAAGTTAAACACTCCATGGGGGCCCTTAAAAAGGCCCCTGAAAACATTTTAAAAGACAAAAATGCAGGTAATTGTCTGTTTTTCCGATGCCCGGAAAATGCAGAAAAAAATCAGTAAGACATATATAAAATGAGAAATTAATGAAAGAAGTCAGGTAGTATGTTATAATCAAATTTAATAGATTCGAAATTAACAAAGATAAAAAGAATAAAAAGTGACAGAAATGAGGTAAGTTTATTGAAAAATAAGGTGGTAAAATTAAATAAAAAAGCCAGTAAAGATGCTGCATTAGAAAGACATGACTTTACACTATACAGGTCAGTAAGAACCCCTTACAGTGAAGAATTTATTATCCAGGAAGCCAGGAATGATAACATTATTGGAACTTTCATTGTTCATTTCCTTGAGGATCAGTTTAAGGGGACACTTTTAATTACCCATGATTCTTTAAGTGATGAAGATATAGAAGCACTGGTAGTTTATTTACATGATGATCTAAATGGTTCAACAGAATTCTATTTTGAAATAGATGTCTATTATAGTGACCACTATATTTCATTTGGCAATTTACATGTAGAAGTGCCAGAATAATCTTGTATGATATAAAATAAATAATTTCATCAAAACCTTTCACCAAAGGAGAACTTTATTTTGCCATTAAAATATTATACAGGTAGTGGAAGTAGAAATACTCCTCCTGAAATTCAAAAGATAATGACTGTTTTAGCAATGAAACTTGCTGAAAAAGAGTACAGGGCAAGGATTTAAAGACTCCCTCGGAGTTTATTGTCTGCTGGACTCCAGATGGGTGTGTCAATGATGAGGAAAGAAGTGATAAAACAGGTGGTACCGGACTGGACTTTAACAACTGACCATATATGGTATATAATAATATGTAGTTTTAAAAGATGGCTATAGTAGGTAGATTTCTGTGAATTCTGAAAAAAGACTTTTAAGTGGAGTGAGAAGAATGGAGAAGATGGGTTTTGTTTATGGTATTGCTGCTTATACCCTCTGGGGATTTTTGACAATATACTGGAAGGCATTAGATAAAGTTGCTCCCATGGAGATTCTTGCACATCGTATCTTCTGGTCTTTAGCCTTTGTTCTCATAATTTTATATTTTCAGAAGAAGTTTGATCAGTTTAAGGAAATCTTCAAATCCAGATCGAATGTAATCCGGCTCCTTTTTGCAACCATATTTATATCGATTAACTGGGGAGTCTATATCTGGGCAGTAAATGCTGAACATATAGTTGAAACAAGTATGGGCTATTATATGAATCCCTTATTTGTTATTTTACTGAGTGTAGTGGTCTTAAAAGAGAATCTAAATTCCTGGCAGATCATATCGATAATACTGGCTGCTATTGGTGTCGGTATCATGACTATCAGGTATGGCAAGATACCCTGGGTTGCTTTAACTTTAGCTTTATCTTTTGCTTTATATGGACTTATGAAAAAGACCATTTCGGTCGGCTCAACAGTGGGATTGGCCACAGAGACTGCCATTTTAACACCAGTTGCCCTGGGATATATAATCTTTAGACAGGTAAGTGGGGTAGGGGCCATTGGTCAGGTTTCTGGTATTACAACGTTAATTCTTATCGGCTCTGGGGTGGCAACAGCTATCCCTTTATTGTTCTTTGCCAGGGGTACTCAGTTACTTCCCTTGTCCAGTATGGGTTTTTTACAGTACATTGCCCCAACCATAAGTCTTATATTAGGCATCTTTGTCTTTCAGGAGGAATTTACGACAGTTCATCTGATAAGTTTCGGCTTTATCTGGGTAGGCCTGGCTATTTTCACATTTTCACAGATAAGAGAAGCACATGCAAGAAGGCGTAGACGAAGATTAA
>JADQBU010000215.1 GCA_016278435.1 Halanaerobiales bacterium | reverse complement strand
CCATCTTCGAATTAGCCATAGTGCATCTGACAATGGCTGGGTGGTTGTACTATTTGATGGTAAAGATTTTGTCCAGTCAGCAAGCTATGATATCCATATTGTTGACCGTGTTGGTGGTGGAGATTCATTTGCCGGTGGTTTAATATATTCTCAGCTAAGTGGTAAGAGTTTACAGGAAACAGCCGAGTTTGGAGCAGCCGCCTCTTGTCTCAAACAATCAATATCCGGTGACTTTAACCATGTAAGCATCTGGGAAGTTGAGACACTGGCAGCCGGAAATGCTTCAGGTAGGGTTAAAAGATAAATCACAACTTAAATTCGGAGGTATGTCCGTGCAGAATATTATTAATAGATTTAAAAAAAAGTTATGTAATGGGAATTCAGTAATAGGACCTTTTATGAAGACAGGAGATCCGGCCTTTGTTGAGGCAGCAGGTTATGCTGGGTTTGATTTTGCTATTCTTGATATGGAACATGGCCCGGTAACTATAGAGAACATGCAAAATAATATCAGGGCTGCAACAATCAGTGGAATTCTCCCGATTATAAGGGTACAGGACAGCAGTGAAAGTAGTATTGGTAAGGCATTAGATGTGGGAGCAGGGGGTATTCAGGTACCCCAGGTTAGTAATGCAGCTCAGGTTCAAGAGGTAGTACAGCGGGCTAAATTCTATCCAGCAGGTGAAAGAGGGGTCTGCCGTTTTGTCCGGGCGGCAAATTATTCAGCTCTAGATAGAAATAAATATTTTCAGAAAGCAAATGAAACTCTTATTATACTTCAGTTGGAAGGTGTTGAAGCTCTGAAGAATATTAATGAAATCATGGAGGTAGAAGGAGTTGATATACTCTTTATTGGTCCTTATGATTTATCCCAATCATTAGGTGTACCCGGAGAGACTTCTAATCCTGAAGTTGTAGAAAAAATGCATTTTATAGTTAATAAGGCAAAAGAGAAGAATATTGTAGTAGGAACGTTTGTAGATGAGCCCGGTGCTATTAAAGACTGGAAAGATGCGGGTGTACAGTATATTTCCTATTCGGTGGATGTTGGTATATTTTTTGAAGCTTGTAAAAAAATTGTTGATTTAAAATAAGGCTTAAATAGTATAGAAGATTTTTATTATGCAAAATGTAATTTTACAATATGTAAATCCATTTTGATATTGAACAAGATTTGTATTCCAGTAAAGTCACAAACACTTCTTTCTTTCAATGTATTTAACTTCCACCGCCGTAACACCGCCCAAAAAGTTATAAAAAGCTAATAAAAACTGATAATCGAAAATTATAAAAAACTTTAAAAACCCTGGAATAGCGGGAAGAGTAGCAATAACTGATAAAAGCTAAAAAGGCACGGACTGGACTCCAAATCCAGGTGCTGGGGGTTCAAGTCCTCCTGCCCGTGCCATTTTTATGTCTATCTATAACATAAAGGTTGATATGACGGGGATTGTGCCATTTACTAAAATTTGATTAAAATTGAAAAATCTCATATTTTACTTATTTCTGGACCCTTGATTTTTCCCTGCTTACAGGGAGAACGTGGGTCCAGTTTTTTTGTTTAAAATTACTGTTATTAAGCCCATATTTTAAGAATGGAGCTGATAATATCGGCAGGTTAATATAATGTTAGTATCCTATGATATATTTAACAAGTAATTTTGGTAGTGAGATTATGGAAGCTAAAAATAATGGGATGGTACATATAATCCTGGAGCTTTAGATAATGCCATTGTTACTACTGCGATGATGGTATTAGAATGCTTAAGTAGATATAAACTTAATGTTTGGTTTAAATATTTGTTTTAAGGTGGTATAATTAATTTAACTAAGATGGCAAATAAATTGACAATATTTAGAGAAAGAGGCGAAACATGGACAGAATAATATGCAATGAATGTGGTAAAAAATATTCCGGATATTACATAGTAAGAGTTAGATTTGATGAATTGGGTGAATATGAAAATTTGTGTCATGAGTGTTCAAATAAAAGAATGGCGGATCTTCTTGGTATTAATCTTATAAACTTAAGAAAAGATTCACTCACCATGGAAGATATTGATGGTAAGGAACATTTCTTCAAAATAAGACGACAGCTATTCCCTCAAGGTATTATATTAGAAGCTCTTGAAATTAAAGAAGATGTACCTGAGGGGTATTCAATTGCTGTTGATGATGAATTAGATTGTAACCAGTATGACCTGGAAATTAAGTTGTATCAAAAGGTGCAAAATGAGTTATATACTAAGTATATTGAAAGTAAAGAAATGTTTGGTGAAGAATTCCTGTCCATAAAAGATGATAAGGTTATAGGTAGAATAGATTATGATGAAACTTCTGAAGGGGAAACTCCATTAGTTGTGATAGGTGGAAAGGAGTATACCTGGAATCAATTAGGAAAGATGTTAACAAGTTATGAGGGCTGGCAATTTAAACTGGAGATGTTTGATTTTACTGAGGATGTAGAATAAATTCAAGAATTTTTATAAAAGGAGTTTGCCTGATAACATCGAATTTATAATATAGTGAGGTGATATTCTTGGAGGAAACTCTAAAAAAGATTCTGGATAAATTAGATAGTATGGATAAACGATTGAGCCAGGTAGAGTCAAAAACAAATAAAATAGATGATATTGAAGCCAAAGTTAACAGTATTCAGGGTGATGTGAGCTCTATTAAGGGTCAGCAAAATGAAAACAATAAGATTTTACGGGCTCTGGAACATAAAGCTGATGTCCACAGGGCAGAAATGGATAATCTAATTCATGACGTGGCGGACCTGCAGGGAGGAATGGAAGATATTAAATCTAAATTTGATTTAATTGACGAACTTGTAACCAGGAATAAACTGGATATAATTAATCTGAGAAAAACAAAATAAGAAAGATAAAATAAAAAAGCATTTATTTGTATAACAAGGGTGTAGCACAGATTTTGTGTTACACTTTTTTGTTATAGTTATATATAAGCAAAAAAAAATTGTTCCTCTATTCATTAGTACGATTATACGAAATCTGACCTCATTATGCAAGTATTCAGTCTAATTTAAATATAAATAAGCAGGATTTTTACTCCCTGTAAAGAAAGAAATTATATGATTTGAAAAGAGAAAGGAGTTTACAATGAAAAAAATATTAAACTGCTCAAGATGCCCAGGGTTTTGTGAGAATGAACAAGTAGATAAAAATGATCTTCCTGATTATTGTCCTATGATGACAAATGAAGACATAATTAAGAAAGCCCGCAAGAGATATTTGGATAAAGACCTGAATCAATTTTATTCACTTACTACATTAAATGAAAAAGAAGCCTATGAGGTAGTTAGAAAAAATAGAATACCTGTAAGGCCTAGGATTAAAGAATTAATTGAGCTTGGGAAAAAAATGAATATTAAAAGAATTGGAATTGCATTTTGCAGTGGTCTATGGAATGAAGCAAAAAGAATTACTGATATTCTGGAAAATGAAGGTTTTGAAGTTTGCTCCGTAAGATGTAAATGTGGGAATATTGATAAAACAGAATTAAATGTACCCAGAGAATATAAAATTCAGGGTTCTGAACTATTTGAGGCTGCCTGTAATCCAGTGGCTCAGGCATATCTACTTAACGATGCTTCTACTGAGATTAATGTTATTGTTGGTCTGTGTATAGGGCATGATATGATATTTACAGAGGAATCAACTGCCCCGGTAACTACATTTATTGTTAAGGACCGTTATACTGGTCATAATCCGGTTATTAGTCTCTACAATAATTATCATCGGCGCGCATTTTCTTTGAATAAGCAGAAACAAGGAGCAGATCCGGCCTCCACCCATGGATAGGGAGGATGAAGGAGTGTAAGAGCAATGACCCTGAGAGACATGGGAGGTCAAGCCACCATGGTATTGTGGAGATCCAGGGGTGGCTATAAAGGTATTTTTTGAAAAAAGCCATACTTCTATTAAGGTTATCCTTGTACTTTCAGTTATTTTCTTAAATACTGTCTATCTGTACATTTTAAAAACTGAGGGGCTTTAATTTTTTGACAGCAACACTTAATTGTGTTATACTAAAAAGAGGAAAATTTAAGCGTTTAAAAAAGCGCTTAAATCATATATTATAAAATAAGCAAATATACATAACTTAGGAGGAAAGTTCCATGGCAACGATGAAAGAAGTTGCAGAATTAGCGGGGGTATCAATTGCTACTGTATCTAATGTAATAAATGGTAGTAGAAATGTAAAAATAGGTACTGCACGGAAAGTGCGCAAAGCTATTGAAAAAATGAATTATCGCCCCAACAGGGTAGCTCAATCCCTTGCAACTAATTCATCACAAATCATTAGTGTTTTAATATCTGATATCTCCAATCCTTTTTTTTCTCCTATTGTAAGGGGTATAGAAGATATTGCCAGTGAATCTGAGTATACAGTAATGGTAGGTAATAGTGATGAGGATTATAAAAAAGCGGAAAAGTATCTTGATGTAATAACTCAATACGGGGTTGATGGTTTAATTATATCACCCACTGGAAATTTCAAAAAATTGAGCAAAAAATTATATGACCTGGATATTCCGATTATTCTTGTAAATCGCCGCTCAGATTTTTTTAACAAAGTAGATGTTGTGGAAACCGATAATAATCTTGGTGCTTATATAGCTATTAAACATTTGATTTCCTTAAATCATACTAGAATAGGTCTGATAAGTGGTCCGAAAACTGTGAGCACATATTTTGATAGATATAGTGGGTACTTAAAAGCATTAAAAGAGTCAGGTTTAAGTATTGAGAAAAAATTAGTTAAAATCGGTGATTATCATTATTATAATGCTGGTTACGAATTGACAAAAGAACTACTGGAATTAGCTAATCCTCCAACTGCTATTTTTGTTAGCAGTGGAAGACTCTCCCGGGGAGCTTTTAAAGCGATTAAAGAAAAGGGTATTAGCCTGCCACAGGATCTTTCTTTTGTAGCATTTGATGAGACAGAATGGGCACCCCTGGTTACTCCCTCTTTGACTACAGTGGCGCAAAAGAACTACGAAATGGGTAAGAAGGCTGCAACCCTATTATTTGAAAGAATTAATAATAAAGCAACTATTCAATGGCCGCTGGAAAATGATAAACCGATTATTAAAAAAATGGATATTCCGCTGCGTAATTTAAAATTAAAACCGGAATTAATAATTAGAGAGTCTACAGGTAAGATTTAAGAAAGTGTATAATTTTAGCAGTAATTTAAGCGCTTAAATTTCTATATGCAGTAAAATCAGGCTAAAAATACATGTTGCCCGGGAGGTGAATTATTAATATTTTCTAATTGCCTGATATTTATAAATAAAGGAGGCCAAAAATTTATGCTTAAAGGTAAGTTTAATTTTGTTCTTACAATGTCTCTGGTTATGGTTCTTGTGCTGGGAATAGGACTTGTAGTTCAGGCGGAAGAATATGTTTTACGACTGGCTCACATTTCTGATGAAAATCACCCATCTCATAAGGGTGCAGTATTATTTAAACAGCTTGTAGAAGAGAGAACTGAGGGAGCTGTAACTATTGAAATTTATCCTAATTCAACACTGGGCTCTGCTCCTGAATATACTGAACAGATCCAGATAGGTGCAGTAGACCTTGGATTGAGTACTTCCGGTCAAATGCAGGAATGGGTTAAAGAATATGCAGCTATCATGATCCCATTTTTATTTGAAAGTTATGAACATGCTCACAGAACATTAGATGGTAAAGCCGGTGATTTATTGGCTGAAAAAGCAGAAAAAGAAGGAATGGTTGTTCTATCTAACTGGGAGTGGGGTTTCCGCCAGATTACAAATAATAAAACATCTATCAATTCACCGGATGACATTAAGGGCTTGAAGATGAGAGTACCTAATGAGATTCAGCTACAGGCGATGTATAAAGCACTGGGAGCAAATACTAATATTGTTGCTTTCCCGGAACTTTATATGGCTCTTTCACAGGGAGTTGTGGAAGGCCAGTGTAACCCTCTAGCAACTATTTATCATCATAACCTCTATGAAGTACAGGATTACCTGGCACTTACCAATCATATTTATAATACTCAGATGCTGATTGCCAGTGAAGTTACCATGAATACACTTCCAGATAAGTACCAGCGTGTATTAAAAGAATCTGCTCAAGTAGCTGGCATGTATGTAAGACAGCTTAATATAGCATCAGAAGATGAACTAGTTACCCTCCTTAAAGAAGAAGGTATGGAAGTTACCAGACCTGATCTTGATGCCTTCCGGGTAAAAATGGATCCTGCTATTAAAACCATATCTGAATTTGCCGGCGAAGAATTTACTGCAGAATTTATTGAATATGTTGAAGAAGCACGCTAAGCAAGATTGAAAAGGGGGAGTTAATCTCTCCCTTTAAATTATCCTATCTTCTCAACTGAAAGGGGGGATTTTCTTGGATATAGCTTTAGTATTTGGAGCCTTGATATTATTGATACTTTTTGGTGTACCGGTAGCTTTCAGTATGGGATTATCTACCTTACTTGCTTTTTACTTAAATGGAACATGGAGACTTACCTCAATTATTGCTCAAAGAATGTATTCCGGCAGCACATCATTTATTTTGTTAGCTATCCCTTTTTATATACTGGCCGGATTATTAATGAATACGGGTGGAATGACAGACAGGATTATGAAATTTGCTCAATATCTTGTAGGACATATTTCCGGTGGTATGGGCCATGTTAATATTGTAGCCAGCATGATATTTTCTGGAATGTCAGGTTCATCTGTAGCCGATGCCAGCGGTCTGGGTATGGTTGAGCTTAAAACCATGGAAGATGCCGGTTATGACAGCAACTTTAGTGCTGCGATAACTGCAGCCTCTGCTACTATTGGTCCAGTTGTACCTCCCAGCATTCCTTTTGTAGT
>JADQBU010000405.1 GCA_016278435.1 Halanaerobiales bacterium | reverse complement strand
GGTAGTGGTCTGGTCGTTGCACTATTATCAAGATAAATTTCTTGCATTATAATCCCCCTGAGTCCTTATATTTTTATTACAACCGTAATCCAACCATATTATACCACAAAATGAATTAACATAAAATTTTTCCTGCTGTTATTCTTCTTTAATCCCATTTTGTTAATCCAATAATTGAGTAGATTTTTATCTAAATTCTCAAGAACTTCCATCGATTCCGGGGGAGCGATTACCTTTATATGGTGGTATTGTACTCTCTCTGGAGAAGATGAACAGGATTCTGGAGATCGACCATGATAATTTAATGATGGTTCTGGAGCCGGGAGTGGTTACAAATACAGTGAACCTCACCACCTAAATCAAAAAAAGATTTTCATCAAAGATACTAGCTTCGCGTCGGATGGTGCTTCTCAATACTTCACACATACTAAGTAAGGTATGTGCTAATAGTTGAGTTTGAACGAAGTTTAGTATTTAAGTTTTTGCACCTAAATCTAGGCAACTTTTATTCGTTCTGGAGGGGTCACAACTCCATTATCCCTAGCTTGATTAACAAGTTCAGGAATACATTTTTGATTCAAAAATTTACGCATGAAAAAGATCAAGAGAGCCTTTGATCCCAATAACATCCTGAATCCAGGTAAGATTTTTGATGTTTAATAATTGGTATATAATGTTATTTAAAAAGGGTATCCCCATGGCCGGAGATACCCTTACTTTATGTTATATACAGATGAAGGCAAATCAAAAAGGCTGATACTTAACTAATGAATTATAGCTTAAAGCGGTCGATAGCCTTTGTTAATTCTTCTGCCATTTCTGCTAACTGTCTGGAACCAGATACAATCTCTTCGGTTGAAGCAATCTGTTCCTCACTGGAAGCGGCGACTTCTTCTGAATTGCTGGCAAATTCCTGACTAACAGAGGCGATGTCATTAATGGTATCTCTTACTACTGTACTATTTTTCTCCATTTCACGAGAATTTTCGGTTACCTTTGTAATGTGATTTCTTAGATCCAGGGCTACTTTCTGGATTTCCTGGAATATGCCTTCTGTTGTATCGATGGCCTGTACACTATCATCAACTGCATTTATACTCCGGTCCATTTTATTTACTGCATCGTCAACACCATTCTGGATTTCCTTGATGAAACCAGCTATTTTATCAGTAGCACTGGAAGATTCCTCAGCCAGTTCTCTAATTTCATCAGCAACAACACTGAAACCACGGCCGGCTTCACCGGCTCTGGCAGCTTCAATGGCAGCATTTAAAGCAAGTAGATTGGTCTGGGCTGCTATATTATTTATTAATTCCACAATATCACCGATTTTCTGGGAAAGACCACCCAGATTATTTATCGTTTTACTGACTTCGCCGGCAACTTTTTTAACATTGTTTACTTTTCCAGCGGAGTGGCTTACTGCTTCATTTCCCTTTTCTATGTTTTCCTTAACTTCGTCAGCTGATTTTGCCATCTGCTCGGAACTACCGCTTACATCTTTGATCTGATTAATAAGATTATTAACGTTTCCTGAAGTTTCTTCTACCTGGGCAGATTGTTCTTCAGCTCCAGAAGCTACCTCTTCAATAGCAACTCCAACCTGTTCTGCAGTTTTTCCAACCTGTTCACCGGTTGCGGATAATTCCTGGCTAGATGCTGATAACTGCTGGGTAACATTGACGACCTGTTTAATAATCGCACGGAATCCGCCTATCATGCTTTGAAAGGATAGAGTAATATTACCGATTTCATCTTTACCTGTATTATCCTCATTAATTTCATCTTCTATACTTAAATCACCCTGTTCAGCCTTTCCCATTAATTCCATTAATTTATTGAGAGGATTAGTGATTACCTTTGAAATTAAATAAATAATTACCAGAGAGATGATGACAGCCCCAATCAGAATTATTAATAAGAGGTTCCTGGTTGAATTGAACTGATTGTTGGAATGACTCTCGATCAGTGAAGCTACTTCCATGTTCATATTGACCAGGCTATCCAGCCGGGGTTGAAGTTGCTGTACGAGTGGGACCCCGTTCAGTATCCAGGAGGTAATGTTGACACTTCCCTGGAACTGATCAATTATTGGCTCCAGCTTATCTAGATTTTCCTCTAAAAATTTCAAGCTGGTTTCTTCCTGCTGCAAATAATCAGTTTTTCCGGCATTGGTTAAGACATCTACTTTTAAGGGGTCATTGCCGATTAGATGTTCCTGGCGGTAATCCGCAATAGTCACTTTAATTTCACTTAAAGAGTTCTTCAAATCCTTATATAGCTGTTTTCTTTCTTCCGGAGTAACATCAAACATACCCATTCTTCTGACGGTTCCATCAAATTTTGCCAGTTTTGTTTCAGCGTCCATAAGCTCTGTCATTGGAACAAAAATTGTTTTGTACATAGTTTCAACATTTTTGTTTATATTCTGCATCTGAAAAATACCGAACCCATTAGTTCCAATCAAAAATATTGCCATGATTAGTCCGAGAAATAGTAGCTTGTTAAATACTCTTAGTTTTTTAAACCATTTCAAAATAATTTCCCCCTTATGAATTTAGATCAATAATTAAAAAATTTGCATAATTAACCAAAAAAGATATATATTCTTATATTTCTATAATTAATAACAAAATACCTTTTTTTATTTAATTAAAATACTCTTTAAACATTAGGAGAAAAGTACTATTCTTTTAATACAAAAATTTACAATAAAAGAAGGTATATTTGAATTTTTGTTGAATTTAATTAGCAGGTAACGTTAAAAATATCTGGTGGCATCTATAGACTAGCCTAAATATAACGAGCTTAGCCGAACCTCGTAAAAAAAGCTTAGCACCAACCAAACGAGGGGGGGCTACTTTCATGAAAAAGTGGTATATCGCTATCGCAACAGGTCTTATGACCGTTCTTTCAACCCTGGCTGCATTAGCAGAAACAAGTCACTGGGGTTAATGTAAACTCTTTTGCCACCAGGTATTTTTCTATCTAGGAGGAAGCATTATGAAGGCAAGAGTAAAGGTATTTTTATTTACTGAATATTTGATGTGCCTATTATTAGCATTATATCTGGGCATTAATTTTTCCAATAATTTCAATTTAGAGAACTTTTTGTTTATGATTCTTATATTATTTATTATTAATAATGTAAGTCTCTTTTTTAATTCAATTACTAATATTGTTACTTCAATAGTACTTCCTGTCTTACTACCAGCAATGGTTTTACTTGATCCCTTCTGGGTGGCTATTATAGCAGGTATAGGTACCATAGAAATAAAATACCGGGACAATAGTTTTATCTGGTATAAATTTGTTTTTAACAGAACCATGTTATTTTTAGCAGGTGGATTGGCGGCTCTTGTTTTTAATTTGTGTAATAATTTAATGGATTTAAATTTTATGTTCTTACCTTTGTTAATTGCTTCTTTAATATACTTTTTTATTAATCATTTTTTATTATATACTGTCCTCAGGTTTTCAGAAAATGAAAGAAGCCTTTATTTTATCGAAATATCAAAAAACCTGATCTCTTCGTATTTTCTCGGACTGGTTTTATATTATAGTTATAGTTTTTTTGGTAAAGTATTTTTCATACTGATGATAGTCCTGATCTATGTGATAAAAGACTTTCTTTACAGCAGCCTGCGTCAGCTAAATTCTTATACTCAGATAGTAGAGAGCTTTCTGAAGGTTATTGACTCCAAGGATAATTATACAGAGGGTCATTGTAAACGGGTAAGCATTTATACTCATATATTGTGTCAGGAGATGAAACTAAGGAAAACCTTATTAGAAAGAATCGTTAATATAGCTAAAATACATGATATAGGGAAAATTTATGTAGATGACCAGATTTTGAAAAGTTCAGATAACCTTAGTATAGAAGAATATGAAAAAATGAAAAAACACAGTGTTTACGGTTATGAAATCCTTAAAGATATTGATATAATGAAGGAAGATGTTGATATAATCTTAAACCATCACGAGCGTTATGATGGTGGGGGTTACCCCTATGGAAATTCAGGAGATGATATACCTCTGGGAGCCAGGGTTTTAAGTATATGTGATGCTTTCGATGTTATGACAACCGGACGGAGTTATAAACCTTCTATGAATAAAGAGGAGGTAATCGAGGAATTAAGAAAATGTGCTGGCGGTCAGTTCGATCCTGATATTACTGAGGTAATGATAAAATTAATCAATAAAGATGTCTTTGATGATAGCTTTAAGGAAATAGAAGAGAATAATAATTATCAGTTATCTCTGAACTACAGCTAAATGGGGGGGAAATATATGTTTGATGAATTAAAAAAGAAAATTGAGGAACTGGATGGTATTATTTCCTGCAAGATTACTGGTGAAAATGATGTTGACGAGATTCATATTCTGGCCAGTAAAGACAGGGAACCCAAAAGAATTGTAAGGGATATAGAGACTCTGACCCTGATTGAACTTGACAGGCAGATAGACCACAAAAAGATCAGTATTGCCAGTATCAATCAGACAGAAGGGCAGCAGGAAGAAGATAGAATTGTTATTAATTCTATTTATCAGGTTCATAATAAACCGGTCTGTCATCTGAACTTATACATAAATGATAATTTAGTAGAAAAAGAGATTTCAGGGCTGGAGGAAGAACCCATTGCTTTAATCGTTTCCAGAGGACTGATAGAATTAATTGAAGAATATACTGATTTTGGTGGTAAGTTCAGAGTTGAAAATGTATTTACCACAGGATTCAATGACCAGATAGTAATTGTACAGTTAGTATTATATAAAAACAAAGGTCAGGAGAGGTTGCTCGGAGCTGCTTACATAGAACACAATCTCCCACTGGCTATCGGAAAGGCCTGTTTAAAGGCCTTAAATAGAAGGATTGGAAACTAATGTGAAATAATATTGAAACACATAAGAAAAAGGCTGCCTCATTTTCTGAGACAGCCTTTTAATGGTTAAATTAGTTATTGACTAATTAATTAAACCAGGGTGAGTTGACTGGTTTTCCGTTTTCATAGTCGATCCAGGTTGCTTTACTGCTTTGATCAAGAGCAACCAGAACGACTGAACCTGCCTGGAATTTCTTGTTGGGATCACGGAGATAATTTGCTTTCAGGATAGACCTGATGGAAACCCCTTTATTATAGGCAATATCAAAGAGATATTCTCCGCCAGCTTTAACCCTGTAAAGTTCATGTTTGACAAACAGAGCCGGGTTCAGAGGCATAAGGAGATTCTGTCCAGCATAAACTGCTTCATTTGCAGTCATACTGTTAATTGCCCGCAGGCCTTCTTCAGGAATTCCATAATAATCAGCAATTTCTGCCAGGGTTTCATTATTACTTACACGGTAGGTGTTATTAAGAACAGAAGCTGCCTGTTTAAGATAGCTTACATTGTTTGCCTGTCTTAATGGTATGATGATTAAGTCTCCTACCTGTATATCATTGATGTTTTCAATGTTGTTATAGTTAATTAAAACAGAAACCCTTAATCCAAATTTTTCTGCTACTGTCTGGATTCTGTCACCTGCTTTGACTTTGTAGTAGAAATAAGGACTGTATTGTTTGTTGGTGTTTCCTGCAGGTGTTTGATTATCATTGTTATTATTATTTGATGTTACCGGTACAATAATTCTCCGACCGACATAAAGGTCATAAGCATTATTGATATAGTTTAAATTTACCAGCTTCTTAACAGTGGTATTATACTTCTGGGCAATATTCCAGAGAATATCCCCCGGTTGAATTGTATAATAGGTGTAATTGCTACTATTATTGTTGCTACCATTATTATCATTGTTATTATTGTTGTTATTACTTCCGTAGTTATAACCAGGTACGATTAATTTCTGTCCAATATAGAGATTATAACTACTGAGGTTGTTTAACTGAACCAGTTTTTCTACAGTGGTGCCTAACTCCCTGGAAATACTCCAGAGAGTATCACCTGTCTGTACAGTATACTGACCGTTATTATTGTCGGTTCTAATTACCAGTCTTTGTCCAATATAAATATAGCTTGAAGTGGAGAGATTATTCTGGTTTACCAGTGTTGAAATTGGCATTCCAAAGTAATCTGCTATTCTCCAGAGTGTATCTCCACTTTTTACAGTGTAGACAC
Source organism: Halanaerobiales bacterium (assembly GCA_016278435.1). Taxonomy (GTDB): domain Bacteria; phylum Bacillota; class Halanaerobiia; order Halanaerobiales; family JADQBU01; genus JADQBU01. The sequence goes on along the minus strand of JADQBU010000405.1, from coordinate 789 downwards.
TGGAAGCCTGAACAGCTACACTAAAAGAGATAACTGTAATCGCCAGTACAAGAATAATTGATAATAACTTCTTTTTCATTTAAGATGTGCCCCTCTCTATTAAATTTGCTATGTTAGTATAACACATATAAGTTAGAGAGTGCACTAAAAAAATCTTCCAATTAATATTTTCTTTTTATCAGGCCAGGCGTTTGATATTTCCGGCTTTCTTCTTGATGATATATTCCATATCCAGTGATTTTATGGTTACTCCCTGTTCCAGAAATACAGCTGACATGGTATTAAAACCAAGGGGAAAGGGAATATTTACAGTTGTATTATATAGGTTTTTTGAGCTTTCCCTGATGACAATTAACCCGATTTTTGAGTTCTGCTTCAGGGGTTTTATAGCTATTTCATCGATTTGAATTAAAAAACGAGCTATCTCCATTCCTTCTTTTCTGGTAAATATCTCAACCATTTCCCCCTGAAAATCTGTTATTAATTTATTAAATATATCCTCAAATGTAGTTAATCTCTCCATAGAAAACCCCTCCGGTAATAATATATGTTATTATATTTCTCATTATTACCAGAGGGAAATTTTTTTATACTCCCTTTTAAATTATTCCGGGAATATCCGGCATATCAATACCTCCGAGGGCTTCTTGTCTTTTTTCCATCTGTAATTCCTTTACTTTTTTAAACCCGTCATTGGTGGCTTCTACCAGTGCATAACTTAAATCTTCATTAAGTTTATCACCATTTAGCTTAAAATCAAGGACTTCACCTTTACCATCAAAGATAACC
>JADQBU010000324.1 GCA_016278435.1 Halanaerobiales bacterium | reverse complement strand
AAGTCAGTCAAACTCTCAGGAATTTTGTACTTGAATGAATTCAATTCTAACACCACCTATCATTAATATTTTCGGGGTGGTTCTAACTTTAATTTCCCCTGTAACCTCTACAATCCGAACTGCCTTGACTTAATAATTATAGATTAGCACTTTTCTAAAAATAAAACAAGTAAATATATCACACTAAATAATTATATTTTATTACAACAACCGGGCCCAGAAGGCCCGTTTTATAAATTTATTGTTATATCATTAATATTTTTAAAATTTGTGAACCCTGTCTCCCAGTTACGTGAAATTAGACATGCTACAATCAAAATCAGATAATTCTGAGGATGTAATCTCCCCAGAGTTATCTATCTTTTTATCTATTTTCTTCCCGTCGTGGGGTCAAGTGGGTGTACCTTGTTCAGTAATCTTTTATCGAAGGGGAATGTACTGTATATTTCACAACCATCTTCTGTTATGATAAAGTTATTTTCCAGTCTTACCCCATATCCGATTTCGGGATTACCGGCATATGGTTCAATGTTGAACTGCATTCCCGGCTTTAGAACAACTTCTTCTTCATAGGCAGAATTGATTCCGGGTTCTTCCCAGGGATTTACACCTGAGCCGTGGCCCAGGACTCCACCCAGGTTATTCTTCTTGGGAACTGCCCTTACTATATCCAGGTTAGTGTTTCCGGGTTTACAAACTTCGGCAGCTGCCCAGATTGCATCATAGGCATCCTGGTGAACCTGTTTCTGCTCTTCCGTAGCATCTATATCTCCACAGACATATGTCCTGGTAAAGTCACCATAATAACCATTGTAACAGGCACCAATATCAATAATTACCAGATCACCTTCCTGAATAATTCTATCAGAAGTAAACCTGCGGTAAGGTGCAGTATAGGGACCGGAACAGATAATATTGGAACACTGGGTCCATTCACTACCCTTGGCTGTAAATTCTTCCCAGGCTACAGCCAGAACTTCACATTCCCGTACACCCGGTTTCATAAAGTCCAGGGCTGCCTGGAAACCGGCTGCTGTAATCGAGTAAGCCTGTCTCAGACAGTGTAATTCATCCTGGGTTTTAATTATCTTGGCTTTAGCCAGTATTTTATTTCCGTCAACAAATTCCACATTGGGGAACTCTTCCGGCAATATCTTCAATAGGTCAGGTGTCCAGATATCAACACCTATCTTGCTGACATTGGGACCCAGAAGTTCTTTAGCATCTTTAGCCCATTTCCGGATACCACCAACATCACCGAGGGCAGGAGCAAGTCTTACCTGGTCTTCTCTAAGCCAGGTCTCTCTGGCCCGTGAGTGGTCCATATCCATAGTATAAAGAATAGGGTCTTCACCTTTGGCCAGTAGAGCAGTAGCAAGTCCGAAGAAGAAAGTTGGACCCATATGGGTACGATGTCCTGTAAGGTATCTTACATCTTCATACTTGAATATAAAAAGGGCATCTACATCTGATTCTTCCAGAGCTTTCTTGGCTTTATTGACTCTTTCTTCTCTCATCCGCCAGGGGTTAAAACGTTCCTCCCAGTCAACAGTCATTGTACCAAACTGTGTTGAACCATACTTAATCATCTATTTGTCTCTCCTTTTTTACGTATTAATTACTCGTCACCAAAGCCGGCCTGATGAGGGGCCAGGGTTAAGAGCTGGTAGCCTTTATCTGTAACAACCAGGTTTTCTTCCAGTCTTACTGCCTGTTTTAAACCAGGAGCGCCTGTAAAGGTTTCAATAGCGAAAGTCATATTCTGTTTAATTTCTGCAGGATAGTCCAGAGAGTAAGCACGGGAGATCCACATACCTTCATAGAGGTCCAGCCCAATACTATGAGCAAACTGCTGCAAACTTACACTACCGTATTTGTCATCAGCATAGACCGGGAATTTCTCAGCTACGTCTTTGGTTGTTGCACCTGGTTTGATTTCTTCCATCGCACTGTAAAGTGATTCATAACATTTCTTGTAGAGATCTTTTTCCTGCTGTGTCCAGTTGTCTCCAACTTTGAAGCAGCGAACAAAGTCAACAAAATATCCACCTGGACCAATAGCATTGGCATCAACAATAACCAGGTCACCGTGTCTCACCAATCTATCTGTATGCCATCTACGGTAAGGGTTGGTGTTACCACCAGAGGCAACGATGATATCGTAGACAAAGTCAAAACCACTTTCATAAAGGAATTCATTTACCTTGGCGGTTATGTAGGATTCTTTAACACCAGGTTTTAACCATTCATTTTTAATCTTCCACATAGCGGCATCGCCGTAAGCACTGGAAATCTTCAGTAATTCGATTTCATCAACAGTTTTAATAACCCTTGCTCCGGACATTACTGGCCAGGCATTTACCAGATCTAAACCCATTTCTTCCAGGGCTTTATAGGCTTTCATATCCATGATATCGAGACCTATTTTTTCCTTGGTTACATTGTTTTCTTCAAGAACTTCATAGATACCCTTGGCCATTTTTTTGGCCATCATATCTTCAGCACCTTCTGCCCATTTCCAGGTAATAGCAGGTCTGATATTACCCTTTAACCAGGGAGCATCAATCTTGGCACATTCCATATCAGAACCGATAGTTTCGAATAATACTGGGTCTCCACCACGAGGTAAAACAGCGTAACGGATAAAGATATTATTCTTCCAGTTACCCTGGAATACACTGGTAACATATCTTACATTTTCACCTTTAAACAATACAAGAGCACCCAGATCTTCTTCTTCCATTTTTTGCCGGGCTCTTTCCAGTCTCTCTTTTCTTAAACGCTGGAAATTAATCCTCTGCTGCCAGTCTGTACTTGTTACACTAAAATTTCTTCTTGGATCATATTCATGTGGACCCTGTAAAAAACTTAAATCCATTTTGTTTTTCCCCCTTTTTATATTTTAATACTTTTAAATTAAGATAAAACTTTAAGTAGGTTATTTTAGTATGTCCCTTTATTCCATATCTCACCCCCCCGATACGGGATTCAAATCTAACCTGTCTTATGGTATTACCTTTTTACTACTTCCACATCAATTTTAAAAATCCTTCTTAATTAATTTGATATTTTTAAAAGTCTGATGTGAAGAAGGTCAGGGAGTAAATTCTCCGGGAATATTGGATTGATATTTCTTGATTATCTCCTCATCCGTCATCCCTATAAAAGGCATTAATCCGTGTAGACTCAGTGAAGGACAGCCAGGCAGGAATATTCCTCTATCTTTATGTTCTGCAGCACAATCACCAATTACAAAAGTATATTTATAAGGTGGATTATGTTCACTTCTAATATCTACATCCTTATTATTACCCACAATTACAGTAATTTCATCAACCTGGTCAAAGTCTTTCATTTTGTCTTCATCTGCCAGCCAGGGTTCAATCCCGGTTCTGGTAAAGTGACAACATCCCTTACAGCTGCCGCTGACATAGGTTCTTATCTTGGGGTGCATTCCTATTAAACTGATATAACCCCGGCGGAAATGCCGTTTAAGGTCATCGATTTTGGCACCCATAACCTCTATATTTTCCAGCCGACCCTCGCCCAGACCATCCTGGGTTGCCTTCCTGATAGCAGCAATCTCAAACATGGGATCAAATCCCATCAGACTACTGGAAACAGCATCAACAGCAACCGGGTCTGTACCGGTTACAAAGGTATTAAAGTCTTTTATTAAATCTTCCTTATATGGTGAACCTGGTCCCTGACCCTGCATCGGCCATAAGCCCTCAACAATTGCCAGATCAGGCTTAACCAGCCTTAATAAATCAACTATTTTAAGCTCAATATCTCGCTTATGGTATTTAAAAATTTCACTCCAGGGAAGTAAGCCCTGAGCCAGTTTGAGCGACAGGGTAACGGTTGCCACCTTATGTGTTTTCATCTTGGCCAGGTAAATTACCTTATCAGCCTGGAAAACACTTTTTGGCATATGAACCTCCTGGGTCAATAAATCTGCCCCCGGTATTCTTACCTTCACCCTCAGGTCTCGCTCCAGCGGAATAACCTCATCTACTCCTTCCCTGACAGCTGCCTCATAGATGCCGGCCATTTTCATGGCTGCAAAAGTATCGGCACCGATACTGGCCCGTTCAACAATTGTAACACTTTTAGCTTCAGTATTTTTTTTGAGATAACGAACCAGGGCTGCCACCATCCGGGGATCACTTGCTACACCTGAATCCGGCAATTTAGGCCAGCAGGCATTTAATTTCAGGACAACTTTATCTCCTGGTTTTATTATGGACTTAATCCCGCCTATTGATTCAATACTTTTTGCCAGCATATCATAAACAGCACTGACCGCATCTTCTCCATAATTACCGGGTGTTCCCGGTATCTGATCTTTATGAGAAATAAATACTTTTGGTTTGTTTACCATTTTTTCCTCCCATTCAACTATTCTTCCCAAAACTCCTGAGAATCCATTAAAGGTAAATCAGCGACAGCAGTTAAAAGTTTGTTAAAAAGTGGTATTTTGGCCGCAGTTATTGACTTTCCTATCCAGTGTTTTAAACCCTTCTGGTTATAGGGACACTTGGCCAGACAGATCCCACAGTTTGTTCCTTCAACCGCCCAGTATTTCCGGCAGGCTTCGTGATTTAACTGCCATTGTAAAACTCCTTGATGACTGAAATTTCCTACTGGTTCATAACTTCTGGGGCCTTCCGGAATACATTTTACCGGACAGTTTTTAGCACAGATTTTACACGTTTCACAGTATTCAGTAACCCCAAAATCAATCGGGGTATCTACTGCCAGTGGTAAATCTGTTATTATCTTGGAAATTCGGCAGCGCGGTCCATAGATAGGATTAATTAATTTAGCATTTCTTCCCAGCTGACCCAGCCCGGCATCGATTGCCAGGGGAATATTGAGGGCAGTGTCATTGGCACTGGGTATAGCATTATACCCCAGTCCCCGTAAAAATTCAGCAATACTGGCAGCTGTATAGGCAATTCTGGAATACATGATATGAGTTGAGGCCATCTGAGTCATAGTCGGTGCAGTTTTGATGCCGTCATAATCCATCTCCTGCAGAAGTACAATAACATACTTCATTTTAGCAGGAATAACTGCTGTTCCATCTTCCATTTTCCCCGGTTTCTGAACATCTCCATAACCTTCTTCATCTGAAAACCGGATTGGGTAATCCTGATTTGTTTCAGGGTCAAAATAATGTGAAAAAACCCAGCGCCGGTCCAGTTTGCAGATTCCAATCTGATCTGCTCCATAATATCCAGCTATTTTCCTGATAATCCGAGCCGCTTCCACTTCATCTCCTTCCCATCTATCTATACCCTCCGGTAATCCCAGTTTAATCGGACTCCAGCTGTTACCGGTCTGATCACCGAGGTTGATGGGAAAATCACTGGCCCAGAAATTGGCTTCTGCTCCCCTGAGAAAAGCCCAGTCCAGAACAGAAAAACCTTTTCTATTTTCTTTAATTTTCTTAATACCACTTTCCAGCCTCCTCTGGTCACCATACCTGCTGAGTACTGGTTTCCAGTCCGGCTGCCAGATCATATTATACTTTTGATTAAACCGTTCGAAATCATCCTTAACTTCATACTGTTCAGCAGCATTTTTTTCTATTTGTTTGATTCCCAGCGGCTTCAAGTGTGATATATTAGGCATAACATCTCCTCCTGACTCCTACTGCAGTAATTAATTTTCTATGTTTTAATATAGATAATCAAGTTAACCTCTGACAGTTAACCTCTGGTAATGATCTTACTACCATAAAGACCAGTCGGTTTAAAAATCAGTACCAGGAACATAATTGTGAAAGGAGCAACGGTTGCCAGCGGCGCCCAGATAACCGTACCAAAGTTTACTACCTGACCGATTATCAAGGAACTGATTAAAGTACCTTTCAGGCTGCCCAGCCCTCCGATAATAACTATCATGAAGGCAAACGAGATAACTTCCCAACCCATTTCAGGTGATACCATGACAATTGCCGAATTGAAATTACCGGCCAGAGCTGAAAGCCCAGCAGCAATTAAAAAGGTAATAGTAAAGAGCTTATAAATATTAATTCCCAGAGCTTCAACTTTCTCAGCATCTTCGATCCCGGCTCTAATAGCTTTACCGATGATAGATTTATTTAAGAACAACCATAGACCGATATAAACAGCTGCTGCTGCAACTATCAGAAATATTCTATAATAGGGTAATTCTGCTCCCAGTATATTTATATTACCGTGAAACGGTGAACCTACCGGCCTGGGATTTTGTCCCCAGATATATTTTGCTATCCCAATTCCTGTTAAGAACACGCCAAAAGAAGTAATCATAGAAAAACTGAGAGCTTTTTCATAAATTCTCTTAAAGATAATTTTTTCAATAAATACAGCCAGTATACAGGAAACAATTATCCCCACAAGCAAACCCAGCCAGAAACTACCAGTAAGATGTGTCATAGTATAAGTCATATAGCCTCCCACAGTGTAATAGAAAAACTGGTCAAGGCTGATTATTCTCATCAATCCAAAGCAGAGTGACATTCCACCCGCTAAAAAGAAATAAACGGCTGCACTGCTCAAACCAAATATAAGTGTTGATATAAATGTTTGAAGATCCATTTTCATCCTCCCTTTATTCGCTCCAGTAAGTGTATTAACTAACTCCCAGTCTTTCTTCCTCTGCTTTTTTCCCAATTAATTTTCTTGCTAAGATATTAATCATTCCCATAATTCCCTTTTCACCCTGTAACATAATAATTAGTAACATTATACCAACAGCTAATTCCCAGTACTCTACAATGCCCCCGGCCATATCCTTAAGGGCAACATAGACAAATGAACCTATGATTGGTCCAAAGAAAGAACCTACCCCTCCCAACAGGGTAACAACAATTGGCTCAACCGCTTTCGTGGTTGCGGTTATACCTGGTGATACAAAGCCAAAATAGA
>JADQBU010000119.1 GCA_016278435.1 Halanaerobiales bacterium | reverse complement strand
TCTCCTTATTTTTGGTCAGGGATTTAAATATTCTGGGAGTTAACCTGGTTAAATTAATTTAAAGTAGGTAGTTCAAAAGTACCACTGTACATAATTGTTAATAAACCCGGAAATTCATTATCACTTACATTGACTACTTTGACATTTTCTAACCTGCCGATAATACCCAGATCTGAATCGATAGAGTGCAGGTCTAAATCTACATTTTTGAGATCATCATCTGCATCAGATTTTTTCTGGTAACCGCCAACAACGTTATCCAGGGTGACATAACCAGTTTTACTTACTGTTGCATTTAATTTATCATCGAATCTGGGACCATTTACTGCCATTTTATGAACAGGGTCTTCATCAACATCGAGATAGGTGGTAATCCTGTATTCGATTGTACCTACAATTCTTATGATACAGGCTGTAGTTTCTACCTCAATTCCGCTGATTTCACCTTTAACCGGCACCTCTTCTACCAGACAGCGTGTTTTATTGACATTAAAGGAAAGCCGGTTACTGATTATATTCTCTTCATTTTCGACATCATAACTTTCAGGAATGGTGGTAATACAGTGGAAATTAACTTTTGTTTCGGGATTAATGTTCTGCATTTTTAACTGTTTAGGTGTAAGTATTTTCAAATTTCCCCCCCCTTTCTTCAGCCTTTTATTTCTAAACTTTTAGCTCTCACTCCTGATATACTATTCTATTTAAAATTCTATTATTTACTGGATTGTTTTATGTAAGAGCATAGTGTTTATTTTATACATAATTATATTATGAGCTTGCATGAAAATTAGTGAATATATTTTATCTTCCATTATTTTTCTACCGCACAATTTTCTGCAGGATACCATATGATATTAATTAGAAAAGGGGTTGTGCTTAAATGTATAACTGGTACATATTTCTGTGCATTATTACTGGAATAATGATGGGAATTACTTATGCAGGTAATATTGATTTAAATCAGCTACTGGAAAGAAAAAATGATCGTGATTCAAAAAAATCATATGATCTCAACAGGGAAAAGTTTGAAACAGCTTATATTGAAAATACAAACTTTAAAGCACAAAAAATCCATGAAATATATGCCTTTCACCCCGTAAAACAGAAAGAGGAAAGGAGGGGAAGGTTTTTGGAAAAGGAGTTGATAAGAGTACCTGTTATAAAAGAAGTAAATACAGTGTATAAGATGATAAGTAAGAATATATTACTCGATCGAAAAGCTTTAAAAATTAGAGATTTGAAAGTGGGATTGAAGGAAAAAGAAACAGAGATCTTACAGGGGCAGGTAGTCTTTAAAGGAATCTTAAATACAGATATTTTCTACGCTGCAGTAGATAAGACAGTATATCACCAGAATCTGGAGCTAAACTTTGCTGAGGTATTAAATTTACCAGATATTATACCAGGAGGTGAAGTACTTGTTGAACCTTCAATTGAACATACTCTATTTGACCTGGATGGAGGGAAAAGGGTTAACCTGAGACTGGTTGTGAAATATTTTGTAAAATTAATGGTTAATCAACAGATATATGTTAAGACCGGAGAGGGTCCCCTGTTAAAGACGGAAAGGGTTATTAATGAGAATGCAATCGAGAAGAAGATCAAAAAAAATATTGATTTAGGTAAACCTGTTTCCAGGATTAATAATGTAAACTCCCTGGTTAAAAATATAGAGGTTGATATTCTCGCAGGGAAAGCAGTCATCAGAGGAACAATCGAAAATGAAATAGAGTATATTGACAGTGATGAAGATAGTAGCCACTTAAGTCGGAATTTTTTGTTTTATAAAATAACTGATATACCTGAACAGGGAAATAATGTAAAGTGTAATGTAAAACCGGAAATAACATCTGTCACTACTGAAATGAGTGCTGGAAATAGAAATATAACTGAGGAAATAGATATAAAGTTACAGGTTAGTTATGTTCAGTCTGCTCAATTGCATATTAACCCTGGCTCTGATTTGCTGGCAGCTTTCTCTGAGGTTATTGGACATAATGAGAAACAGATAAACAAAGATATACTTTTTAAATTCGGTTTCCCCATCTCAGAAATAAAAAAAGTTGTTCCAGAGGTTAAAGAGATTAAAACAACTGTTCTGGATGACTGTGTAATTATCAGAGGGGAAATTTATGAAGAGCTATATTACCTGGATTTTGATAACAGTGAACATTTTCAGGAGAACATAACTTCCTTTAGTACTTTCATTAAAATTGATGGTGTAAGGCCGGGTATGAAGAGTAGAGTGGAGGAAAGGGCCATTTATTCTGAAAACAAGATATCTAAAGATGAAAATTTAATGGTACAGAACTTATCTTTTGTTCTTTATACAGAAGTACTGGAGGATGTTCAGTTTAAGATATCTCCGCTGGTAAATATAAATTGAAAAAATGAGTAATAAATAAAGGACAAAAATTATAGATATATAATAGGGTGTAAAGAATTTTCACGTTTTGTTTGAATATGCATATATTATAATTGAATATTTACTATGTTTTTTCAGGAAAGGAGGTAGAATTAAGTTGGCAATTAGTTTTAATGAAGAACTAATCAGAGTTGAGTTTGTAATTGGCGAAGATACTGTAACAGAGACAGTTTCAGGTCAGGTCACTATTCCAGATATAAAACCGGGTGTTTTAAGGGTAGTCGATGTTACTGCAGAAGTTACAGAGGTTGAGACTGAAATTGAAGATGGTGGTGTCAACATAGAAGGTTATATAGAACCCGGAATAATATATGTAGGAGATGTTGATGAACCCCCTCTCCAGCCTGTTCATTTCATAGGAGGAGAAGAAGCAAGATATACCTTTACAAATTTTGTGGATATACCTGAAGCTGAAGAGGGTATGAATGTATTTACAGATATCAATATCAGAAGGGTATCCTATGATATTATTGATGAAAGAACAATTGAAGTAACAGTTGTTTTATCTAAATTTGTCAAAGTTACAGAATACCGCCAGATTACTGTAATCACAGGTGTCACTGGTATACCAGAAGAAAATATTGTGCAGGAATTACTGAGAATAGAAGATGTTATTGGAGAACAGACATTTTCTTCAGTAGTAACAGGCAGAATTCCTCTGCCGCCGGGTAAACCGCCTATTCAAAGGATCCTGAATGCAACAGCAGATATATCTCCGGTAACAACAGAGATAGAAGATGAGAGTGTTATCATTGATGCTGCTGTAGAAGCAGGGGTAATGTATGTTGCTGATGTTGAAGAGGGACCGCGCCAACCGGTTCACTTCATGGAAGGTGAATTTAATTTAGAAGAGGCTGTTGAAATACCTGGTGCCGAAGAAGGAATGACTGTTTATGCTAATCTGGAGGTAAAAAGGGTCTCTTATGACTTTATCAGTCCTGAAGAAGTTGAAGTTGATGTTGCTATATTATTCTTTATTAAGGTGACTGAACCCAAACAGGTTAATGTAATTACCGACATTATGGATGAAAGGGTAGAGATTGAGACTGAATTACTGCGGGTAGAAGATGTTGTTGGTGAGGACACAGTACATGAAACTATTACAGACAGATTGTCTCTTCCCGCTGAAAAACCGGATATTGAGAGGGTTCTGGAAGCCAATGCCAGGATACTGGAAGATACAGAAGTCTATATTGAGACAGACGGGGTAATGATTGAAGGACAGTATGAAGGCAGTATTCTCTATGTAGCAATTGCTGAAGAGGGAGAACCTGCCCAGCCGGTTCACTTCGCAGAAGGTATTTTCAACTTTGATAACTTTGTAGAGATACCAGATGCTGAGCCTGGAATGAATGCTCATGTAGAGGTCAATGTACAGAGAGTTTCCTATGAAGAACTTACCACAAGAATGGTTGAAATCACAGTAGTATTGAGAAAATTTGTCAAAGTTACTGAGTTTAGACAGATGGAAATTGTTACAGATGTTGTTGTGGTTTCACCTGCAGCTGGAGAATGTCCTCCATCCTATATTGTCTATGTTGTTCAATCTGGAGATACACTCTGGAAGATAGCCAGAAGATATAATACGACTGTTGACCAGTTGATAAATGCCAACCCAGATATTGATCCTCATAATTTACAGATAGGACAAAAAATCTGTGTACCGAAAGGAATTATTAGCCCCAAAGGATAAGAGATAGTAAGGACTGTAGGGTTTACCTGCAGTTCTTTTTTTTTATCACAATTATTTACCTCTGCATATAATATAATGTTATAGACTATTTTGAGGGGGGTTGGACCATGGCTAAAGAAGAAAAGAATGAAAAGAATAATGAAAAAAAACATGTAAATATTAAACCCGAAAAGATCAAGAGGGTTATTAAGATTAAAAAGGTTTAAATAAAGAAGGGAGGGTTTAATTATGCCACAGCAGATACAAATTAGTGAAATGGTTGCTGCCAGAGTAGTCGAAACAGATGTTTCCAGAAATGTCAGTATCCCGGGCAGACTTCCTCCAGCAGAACGGGTTGTCAGTGCTAATGCCCGGGTTGAGATAACTGATATGGAAGCGGGAAGCGGGACTGTTACTTTTAGCGGAATTATTAGAGCTACTGTACATTATGCCTCAGCTGAGGACCCAGCAAATATCGAGAGTATTTCCCGTAATTTTAATTTTACAGACCGCGTTTCCGTTCCCGGTGCTCGACCTGGTTATAATGTCAGCATAGAGGCTATAATAACTGATATTGATTTTTATTTAATTGAGGAAAGACTGATCGGATTAGAGTTTACAGTTGAAAGCGATATAGAAATTACAACACCAGAAGCTGTAGAAATTATCGGAGAAAGGCCGGGAGTTGAATTCCGCAGGCAACAAATCAGGATCAGAAGGCAGTTAAGGGAAAGAAATTATGATAGAGAGTTTTCTACAGTTGAACGTCTGGCCACAAGTGATCCTGCTATCAGGAGAATCATAAGTGTTGAATCAGATATTCAACTGATCGATATCATTGCCGGGTATGATGAGGTAACTGTCAGGGGTGTTATTAATAGTGATGTTATTTATGTATCCCGGGAAGGACAGGTGGAATATGTTTCTCTGGAATCTCCCTTTGATGAAACCTTTGACTTCAGGGGAGTTACTCCGGATATGTCTCCATTCGTGGAAGCAACTGTACTTGAATCTGAAGCTGAAAGAACTGCTGACAGGAGAATCAGGTTGACAACGAATGCAACTTTTAAGATTCTGGTAGTAGTCTCTGAAGTAGTAAATCTTCCTATCGGTGTTATAACTCCGGGGAATCTCTACCCGGTTACCAGAACTGTATTAATTGAGCGTATTGTCACTGAAGAACGGATCCGGATACAGGCCCGGGGCAATATAACTGTACCAGAAGGCAATCCTGATGTTGCCAGGGTTATCCGGGCAACCAGTAGATTGATGGGCAACATTTCTGCTGAAACCGAAAGTGGTGGAGTATCACTTGATGGTGATATTGATGCCAATGTTCTCTATGTTGCAGATTTACCCCAGCAGCCGGTATATTTTGCTGCAGGGACTATTCCCTTCAGCTATTTTGTTAATATTTCTGAGGTTACACCAGATATGGATGTTGTTGCTGATGCCCGGGTTATATCTACGACTGCCAGTGAAGCAGGTAACAGGACAATTAATGTAAGATCTACTATCGAGGTTAATCTACTGGTAACAGAACGGATAAGGATTCCAATAGTAATTGATATTTCAGAACAGCCGGTAGAAGGAGCTCCAACAGCTCCATCAGAAGGAGGTTTTATATCCTATACTGTACAATCTGGAGATACACTGTATCTTATTGCCCAGAGATATGGGGTGACTGTAGAACAATTAATAAATATCAATGATATAGATAATCCATCGCAGCTTAATATTGGTCAGCAGATTTTAATACCTGGCTAATTTACGCTATTTTCGTATGAGGGGAGAGGGATTTTCCTTTTCCCTGATTCTCGCAGGAAATTTGGACAGGCTTTTATTTTATAAATTATTATGAACTTTTAAGAAGGAAAATGGAAATGATTAATGAAATAATAATTAGTAAGGTATGAGAATAATGATATTTTAGAGTAGATAGTAGCTTAATACCCGGAGGTGGTACTGGGAAAAATAAATTGGAGGTGTGATTTAGATGAAGGAGAAAATGAAAGCACTGGTTAAAAATAAGCCGGGTTATGGGGCAGAATTAATGGAAGTTGATATACCACAGCCCGGACCTGAACAGGTATTAATAAAAGTAGAGAGTACTTCTATTTGCGGTAGTGATTACCATATTTATGTCTGGAATAAATGGGCTCAAGAAAATATAGTTCCACCACAGATAATGGGACATGAAGTGGCAGGAAAGGTAGTTGAACTAGGTGAAAGGGTTTCCAGTATTAAAGTTGGTGATTTTGTTTCGGCAGAAACCCATATCCCCTGTGGACAATGCTATCAGTGTGAAACAGGGAAGGGTCATATCTGTAAAAACATGAAGATACTGGGGGTCCACACTGATGGAGTTTTTGCTGATTATGCCCTGATTGAAGAAGTTGATATCAGAAAAAATGATCCTTCAATTCCGCCGAAGTTTGCATCAATTCAGGAGCCTTTTGGTAATGCTATTGATACCATCAGGGCAGGTAATGTGGCCGGTAAAAATGTTTTAATTACTGGAGCTGGACCGGTGGGATTGCTGGCAACAGGTGTAGCCAGAGCATTTGGTGCTACAAAAATCATTGTCAGTGAACCCAATGAATTCCGCCGGGAAATAGCGACCAGGATGGGAGCAGACCAGGTTATCAATCCCTTGCAGGTTAATATGCAGGAAGTAGTAGACGAGATGACGGCAGGAATTGGAGTTGATTTTGTGGCTGAAATGTCAGGTAATAAGCGGGCTCTGAAGGGGGCTCTGAAGTCAATAACACCTGGTGGAAGTATTGCCTTACTGGGACTGCCTGACGGGGAAGTGAGTATTAATTTTACTTCAGACGTAATT
>JADQBU010000313.1 GCA_016278435.1 Halanaerobiales bacterium | reverse complement strand
CGATATCCCTCCCAGAGTTACAGCCAGTACTTCTGGTTTTAATCTCTGACCCTGGCAGGCCTGGCAGTGCCTCTCACTCATATATTTTTCTAACCGCTGGTGGGTCCCCGGTGAATCTGATTCATTTAATCTGCGTTTAAGGTAACCTACGATTCCCTTGAACCTGGTAGAATGCTGCCTGGTCCGACCATAGCGGTTGGTATAGGGAAAGGTGAGTTCACGATCAGAACCGTACAGAATTATATTCTGAATCTCTGCATCCAGCTCCCCGATCGGTTTATTTAAGGAAAAGTCAAATTCCTCCGCCAGAGCCTTAAGCAGCTGTGGATAATATCTACTGGAGGAATTACCCCAGGGAATAATTCCACCGGCACTAATGGACTTACTCTTATTGATTACCAGGTCAGGGTCGAACTCTTTTTTAATACCCAGACCATCACAGTTGGAACAGGCCCCGTAAGGACTGTTAAAAGAAAATTTCCGGGGTGTTAGCTCTTCCAGGCTGAACCCACAGTCCGGGCAGGAAAATTTTTCACTGAAGATCATTTCCTCCCTTTCCAGAACATCGACCAACACCAGCCCTCCGGCATATTCCAGAGCGGTTTCAATCGAATCAGCCAGCCTTTCCCTGATACCTTCCTTGATAACCAGTCTGTCCACAACTATCTCTATATCATGCTTTATATTCTTTTCCAGCAGGATTTCTTCTGCCAGCAGATGATTCTCTCCATCTACCCGGGCCCGGACAAATCCGTCCTTCTGAGCCCTGATCAGTACCCGCTGGTGTTCTCCTTTACGACCCCTGACAACAGGTGAGAGAATCTGAATCTTACTGGCGGCCGGTAAGTCCAGAACCTGGTCTACTATTTCATCCACAGTCTGAGAGGAGATAACCTTACCACATTCCGGACAATGGGGAATTCCCACCCGGGCAAAAAGCAGCCTTAAATAATCGTAGATCTCGGTCACCGTACCCACTGTTGAACGCGGGTTTTTGTTAGTTGATTTCTGGTCAATGGAGATTGCCGGAGACAGACCTTCAATATACTCAACTCTCGGTTTTTCCATCTGACCCAGAAATTGCCGGGCATAAGCAGAAAGTGATTCTACATAACGGCGTTGACCCTCGGCATAAATCGTATCAAAAGCCAGAGAAGATTTCCCGGAACCACTCAATCCTGTTATCACAACAAATTTATCTCGTGGAATCTCCAGGTCAATATTCTTCAGATTATGCTCCTGGGCTCCCTTTATAATAATTTTATCCTTGGACATTTTTTTCACCCTTTATTCAGCCTTGATTTAAATTTTCTGTTTTCTCAATTATTTATTACTGCAAAAAGTGGTTATTGAGGAATATAGAAATTTTTTGTTAAAGAGTCTTACACGAAATTCATAAAAGAAATATGGTCTAACCTCAGGACGAGGTTAGCTAATACCATGGTCAGGACGACCTATAGTATTAGGTAACCATATTTCATTATGAATTGAGTTATAGTCGATTCTAAAAATTTCTCTTTATGACGAAAAACCACTTTTTGCAGTATTTGCATTATATTATGGAAAACATAAATTTTCACTTCAACATTGCTTCCATTTCTTTAATTTCATCTCTGATCTGAGCAGCAATCTCAAACTCAAGATTATCAGCAGCTTCCTGCATCTCCTCTTCCAGTTCAATAATCCGCTGCTGGATTTCACGCGGGGTTAAATCTTTCTCGTCATCACCGGGGTTATAAATAACCTTCTGGCTATCTTTCACTACCATCTCCACCGGTCTTACTACTTCTCTTACTGGCTTGACGATGGTTTTAGGTTCTATATTATGCTCACTATTATAATCCAGCTGTTTCTGGCGTCTTCTTTCTGTCTCCTCGATGGCTCTACTCATGGACCTGGTTATATTATCTGCATACATCACAACCTTACCGTTTACATTACGGGCAGCACGTCCAACTGTCTGAATCAGTGAACGGTCTGAACGCAAAAACCCCTCTTTATCGGCGTCCAGAATCGCTACCAGGGAGACTTCCGGCAGGTCCAGGCCTTCCCGCAAAAGATTGATTCCGACCAGTACATCAAATTCCTTCAACCGTAGATTCTTAATAATCTCAGAACGCTCAAGAGTATCTATATCCGAATGCAGGTAACGGACCTTTATCCCGGCCTCAGCCAGATATTCGGTTAAATCCTCTGACATTCTCTTGGTCAGGGTTGTAACCAGTACCCTTTCTTCTCTTTCCTCAACTACGACCCTGATCTCTTCCAGCAGGTCATCGATCTGTCCCGTTACCGGTCTGACTTCAATTTCCGGGTCTACCAGACCGGTGGGACGAATAATCTGTTCCACAACCTGCTGGCTGTGTTCCATCTCATAAGGACCAGGGGTAGCTGAAACATAAACAGCCTGAGCAACAAGTTCCTCAAACTCTTCGAAATTCAGAGGCCTGTTATCAAGAGCTGAAGGCAGTCTGAAACCATATTCGACCAGTTTTTCTTTACGGGAACGGTCACCGGCATACATACCCCCGATCTGGGGGATTGTCATATGTGATTCATCTATAATAACCAGAAAATCATCGGGAAAATAATCGAGCAGGGTTTCCGGCCTGAAACCAGGTGAGCGCCCCGCCAGGTGACGGGAATAATTCTCTATCCCCGAACAGAATCCCATCTGCTCCAGCATCTCCAGATCATATCTTGTTCTCTGTTCCAGGCGCTGGGCTTCGACCAGTTTATTCTTCTTTTCTAGCTCCTCCAGCCGTTCTTCCAGTTCTTCCTCTATAGTAACAATCGCTCTTTTTATCTTATCCTCCGGCGTAACAAAGTGGCTGGCCGGATAGATAGTTACTTCTTCTTTTTCATCGAGAATTTCTCCGGTCAGGGTATCTATCTCAGTAATCCTATCGATCTCATCTCCGAACAGTTCTACTCTGACCGCCATATCACGGTAAGCGGGGAAAATTTCTATAACATCACCTTTAACCCGGAAGTGTCCCCGGGAAAGATCAATATCATTCCGGTTATACTGCATCAAGGTAAGTTCTCTCAAAATATCATCCCGTTCCCGGATCTCTCCCACTTTAAGGGTTGAAGAAAGGTTCAGGTAATCAGCAGGAGAACCCAGGCCATAAATACAGGAAACACTGGCAACAATCAAAACATCCCTTCTCTCAAAGAGAGAGGAAGTTGCCGCCAGCCTCAATTTATCTATATCTTCATTAATGGAGGCATCCTTCTCAATATAGGTATCTGTCTGGGGGACATAGGCCTCCGGTTGATAGTAATCATAGTAACTAACAAAATAACCCACAGCATTTTCAGGAAAATAATCCATAAATTCACTGGTTAACTGGGCAGCAAGGGTTTTATTATGAGCAATGACCAGGGTCGGTTTATTTACTTTTTCAACTACCGACGCCATAGTATATGTTTTTCCCGTCCCGGTTGCTCCAAGCAGGGTCTGATGGCGGTATCCCTTCTCAATACCATCTGTCAGTTTTTCTATTGCCTGTGGTTGATCACCCTCTGGTTGATAGGGTGCTCTTAACCTGAAATCCGCAGCCATAATTAAATCCCCCTTGCTTTTAATATTATAACAGTATTACTGTTTTATTTAAAGCTATATTTTAATCTAATTGCTCCTCCATATTTTCCACGCCAGATCCTTCTCCTCATGGTCCCCACTGAGACTACCTTTTCCCTTAATACATGAACAAAGTGATGGTCATCGATCATAACAGCAGTATGGGAAACCACATCACGGTAGAGTCTAAAGTAAGGAATATCCAGCCGATTCAGGTTATTAAAATGACCCACTTCCAGACCCAGTGTATGCAGGGCCCTCATATACCTTTCGGGATCTTCCTTATACCATTCATCACTTATATATTGTCCATCAGAAATGGGTAAATTTATTCCAAGTTCTTGAAAAAATAGACGGACAAGTCCCCAGCAGTCCACCCCGTTTCTATCACGCCCATTATGTTGATAGGGAATTCCCAGCAGACCATCAACTACTTCATTTATCTCTTCCTGCGTAATTTCATGCAAATTCATCAACACCCTCTCCTTATTTATACTCTATGATATTCATTATCGAGGGTTATTGATAATCGGAAAACCCATAAGCAGTTAGCTCATGGGTTTACAAGACAAATTAAATTAATTTTTTACCGGAAATAGAGTAGGAAATTATAGTTTAACTTAAGTTTATTCCCCGGCGGCTTTATTAAGTCCATTTCTTTCAATCTGTAATTGTGTCTCCAGATAGGTAACAGCTTTTTCTAACTGGTTATCTCCATCCTGCTCTTCATCATATTCAATTTCAATATCAGGATTGATTCCCTTCTCATGGATAAAAGACCCAGAAGGTGTATAATATCTGGCCGTTGTCAGCCTCAGGGCTGAACCATCATTAAGCGGAATAACAGTCTGGACAGTCCCCTTACCAAATGTTTTTGTGCCGATCAGTTTACCCCGGTTATAATCTTTTATCGCTCCTGATACTATCTCCGAGGCACTGGCACTACCGCCATTAACAAGTACTACCATTGGTAAATCTACTGCCTGAATATTCTGGTCGGTTTCAAAGACCCTGTTCTCACCCTCCCGCTGTTTTATAGAAACTACTACTCCTTCATCTATAAAGTTACTGGCAACCCGGATGGCTTCGTCCAGCAACCCACCTGGATCATTTCTTAAATCAAGCACAACAGCTCTGGCCCCCTGCTCCTGCAGGCTCTGCAGGCCTTCTTCGACCTTGGCCCCCACATCCTGGACAAATTCAGATATGGCGATATACCCGATATCATCTGTCTTCATCTCCCACTCAACATATGGAACCTGGATATCTGCTCTGATTATTTCAACATCAAAGGATTCCTCATTATCCTCCCGTTTTATAGTCAGTGTAACAGATGTTCCCGGTTCTCCACGCATCATGTCCACTGCTTTGTTTTGAGACATCTCACTGGTTAAATCTCCGTTTACAGCCAGAATTATATCTCCGGCTTTCAGACCTGCTTTATCACCAGGTGTTCCCTTAATCGGAGATATAATTGTCAACTCTTTATTTCTGACAGTGATTACTATCCCGATACCACCAAAATGACCTTCAAACTCGGTCTGCATTTCATTATATTCATCAGGCAGCATATATGAAGAATAGGGATCAAGTTCTTCGACCATCCCATTAATTGCACCAGTAACTAAATTCTTAATACTGATATCTTCCACATGGTAAGTCTTAATTAAATACAATACCTGTTGAAAATTCTCAAGTGGAGAATAATCCTCAGTAAATCCCCTGATACCGGTACCAATCAGAAATAATGCAAGTACTACAACGATAATTATCTTTTTCCACTTCTGCAAAATATCCACCTACTTTTTATCTAATTAATATATTCTTCTTTGTAAAATCCAATTGTCCTGCTTACAATTTTCTGGAAACACGCCAGTATAAAAAATAACTTACCCCGAGACCGCTGTACATCCCGGTAATAAGCAGGAACACAAGTAGGGTTAATCTAAAATAATTAAAACTTAACAAAGAGAGCTGAATATAATCCAGTAAAAAAGTCTGATAAAAGAAATAACTTATTAACCAGACAAAGAGGATTGAAAACCCATTTGTTATTCCAGCAAGATAGAGTAAAGGCAGTTTTTCCAGCCCACTGACAAATCCAACTCTATCAATTAATTTTATCTCTTCCCGGTAATTCTGGAGAAATTTTTTCAAATAAACAGTATTAATGTAAACAAGTAAACCAAAAGTGATAACCGGTATAATATAAATTAAATACTTAAAGTTTTTGATTCCTGAAATTAATGAACCTTTAGAAAAGACTTCGGAAATATAGAAAAAATTGAAGATGAAGATAAGTATAAAACTTAAAAATAAAAGGTCCAGAGTAGTTAGAATAAGATAGTGAATTATATGCCGGTTATTATTTCTAATTATCCTGTAAGCTTCCTTACAGGCGAAGATTATTTTACCAGATGAAGTAATTTGAAATCTCCCCTTCTTTCAGATATATTATCTTATTATTTTTTGTAAAGAAATATTTTTTACTACTGAGATAAACAATGGTAGTTCCCAGTTCGTTAATCTTTTCTAGCAGATGATAAATGCCCCTTCTATTGACTTCGTCCATTCCATTCAAAGAGTCATCCAGAAGTAGTAAAGAGGGATAACCCAGTAATGCCTGAGCAATATTGGCTTTTACCAGTTGATGTTTTAATAATCGTTCCGGCTTTTTGTCGGCCTGATACTCCAGCTCAACTAGATCTAAAGATTTTTTGACCCTGGTCTTAATATTTGACTCAGGAAAGCCTTTAATTCTATATATAAATTGTAAATTTTCTCTGACCGTTCTATCATTTAACAATATATTATTAAAATAAACAGTACCGAGCTCCTTATTGAACATCTCTGACCCCGGCTTGAAATTATTTAATAATCTTATTATTCCGCTATCAACTTTTTCTTTTCCATTAAATAGTTTCATCAGAATTTGAAGAATTCCCCGGTTTTCATTATAGACAACCACAAATTCTCCTCTTCCGACTGAGAAGCTTATATCCTTTAAATATGGTAATTTTGACACCTTATTTAATAAGAGCATACCAGATAACCTCCTTACTATTAGTATGTAAAATTAGCACAAAAAAACCACAGGTAATTTAATCTACCAGTGGTTTATAATTCCTAATATTATTTATTTAATGTGTTTAAGGCCTGCAAGAGGAGTAAAAAAACATATTTTGGCAGGGCTGCCATTCTTTTTATTCTTGCCGGGTCCTGATATAAACGGTACAGCCATTCCAGATTGGCTTTCTGCAACCAGAGTGGAGCCCGGTTTACCTTTCCGGCCAGTACATCAAAACTACCTCCAACCGTCATAATCAGTTTAGCTTTCAATCCATCCAGGTAATCTTCCAGAAATTTCTCCTGTCTGGGGACTCCCATAC
>JADQBU010000437.1 GCA_016278435.1 Halanaerobiales bacterium | reverse complement strand
GACGCTCTTCCGATCTGCTGGAGCTGAAGATGTTGAAGTTGAAGATCAGATAGTAACGGTCTATACTCAACCGGCTGACTTTGAATCAACCCGCAATACTCTGGAAAAAAAGGGGTATGGTGTAACTGATGCTGATCTGGTGATGGTACCCAGTAATGAAGTCGAACTCGAGCGAGCTACAGCTAAAAGGGTTTTGAAATTAATGGAAGCGCTTGAAGATCATGATGATATCCAGGAAGTATACGCAAATTTTGATATTCCCGATGCAATCATGGATGAGATTAGTGAAGATGATTAACTGCCAGAGACACTGATTTTTTTCAGTGTCTTTTGTATATTTTTTAGTTTTCAGGGAAACCTAACTAAAAACTATACAGGAGTGTTAATCATGTTGAAGGTTAATAAAGTCAATCTGGTAGTTGGAGTAGTATTAATTATAACCGTATTTTTATGGGTACAGGTCAATCAGAATCCTCAGAAAAAACCGGATTATCCACTTACTCCCAGAATTAAACTATCTGCTTTACCAGATGATATCAATAATTCTCTGGAAACAATAAGCCAACGTATCAAGAAAAGCAACACAAATAACAATAAATTTCAGCTAAATTTTAAAAATTTATTACATAGAGATATAACTGAGGATACACCACTGGTTTTACAAACTTATTACGAAGGTAGTCAGGAAATATCAGAAATGATAACCGAGATGCCCCCATCATTTGTGGGTTTGAATCTGAACCAGCTATCACAATATCTGGATGAATGGTCGATTAAGAAATTTGAACAGGGACGGGCGCTGGTAATTTACAGAAGCAAGAGTGGGTTATCACCAGAAGATAAAGAAAAACAGTACCTGGGAATTAAAGATGGACAAGTAGCAATTTTTTATGGCAAAAAAGGTAGTGGTGTATTAAAACAAAAGACAAGTATCCTGGTTGATAATCTACCGGAAAAAGAAAGAAAATCTCTGCAGGAGGGTATAGAGATTAATTCCAGAGAGGAGTTATTAACAATTTTAGAGGGATTAGCAAGTTTAAATCAGGACTGAATGAACTTTACCGGCTTTTTCTGATCTATCAGGGCCGGTTTAAATTTTATTAATTTTATATTTTAAATGACTTATGTTTTATTTAATTAATTCTTATATGTGAGGTGATTCTTTGCTTATTCTTGGAGTGGATCCAGGTCTGGCAACAGTGGGTTATGCACTGGTAGAAAAGGATGGGAATAAGATTATCTGTCATGATTATAATACAATTATAACCTCCCCAGATTTACCCAATATAAAAAGACTGGAGAAGATTCATTTACGATTAGAGGAGGTCATAAAGAGTTATAAACCGGACCAGATGGCCGTAGAGGAGCTATTTTTTAATAAGAATGTTAAAACTGCCATTCTCGTGGGACAGGCCCGGGGTGTTATTCTGCTGGCTGGTTCCCAGTCTGGACTTAAGGTTGCTGAATATACTCCCTTACAGGTAAAACAGGCAGTAGTGGGCTACGGCAGAGCCCGAAAAAGTCAGGTACAGCAGATGGTAAAAGCGCTTTTAAAACTGAAAGAAATTCCCAGACCGGATGATGCTGCTGATGCTCTGGCGGTGTCGATATGCCATGCACACAGGTATAAAGCTCAGGAGAAGTGGGGGGATATTATTTGATAGGTAGTATAGAGGGGAAATTAAGCTGGAGATCAGAGAATAAGATAATTATTGATACAGGTGGGGTAGGCTATCTGGTAGAGGTGACGGATTTTTTAAATATTCCTGCTGTGGGCGAGAAGATTGGACTTTATATATATACTTATGTAAGAGAAGATACACTTAAACTTTATGGATTTAAGACCATGGAAGAAAGAGAACTATTTAAGGTATTACTTTCTGTCTCCCGGATAGGTCCCGCCGCTGCTTCCAGTATTTTATCTACCCTTTCTTATAATGAATTTATTAAGGCAATTCTGGAAGAAAACATACAGGTTTTAAAAGAAGTTTCTGGAATTGGCAAAAAGACTGCCCAGAGATTAATACTGGAATTAAAGAGTAAGGTCGAGAACCTGGGGCGGGAAATAGAGGTTACTGGCCGTAAGATTCAGGATACAGATGAACTTTATGAGGCCCTACAGGGACTGGGTTACTCCAGCCGCGAAATAAGTGGTGCCCTGGATGATGTTAAGCTAAAAGAAGAAGACAGGCTGGAGGATAAGATCAAAAAGGTACTGGGTTATCTGGGAAGGGAGAAATCATAATGGATGAAAGAATAATATCACCTGAACAGAGAGAGGACGATTTTCCCCTTGATAGGAGTTTACGGCCCAGGCGCTTAAAATACTACATTGGACAGGATAAGATAAAAAAGAAACTGGATATATTTATCCAGGCAGCCCGGAACAGGGGTGATGCTCTGGACCATGTTTTACTGTACGGTCCTCCAGGGCTTGGTAAAACAACTCTGGCCAATATTATTGCTAATGAACTGGATGTTCATATTCACACTACTTCGGGACCAGCAATTGAAAGACCGGGTGACCTGGCTTCAATTCTGACAAATCTGGAGGAAAATGATGTTCTTTTTATCGATGAAATCCACCGTCTGAATAAGATGGTAGAAGAGGTTTTATATCCTGCTCTTGAAGATTACTGCCTTGATATTATTATCGGTAAAGGTCCGGGTGCCCGTTCTGTAAGACTTGATTTATCACCTTTTACTATGGTAGGAGCTACCACCAGGGCGGGTTTGATTAGTTCACCATTAAGAGACCGTTTCGGGGTGATTAACAGGCTTGAATTCTATAACGAAAAGGAACTGGCCCGGATAATAAAAAGGTCTGCCCGGATACTGGAAATAGAAATTCATGATAAAGGTGCTCTGGAAATAGCCAGAAGATCGAGGGGTACCCCCCGGATCAGTAACAGACTACTTAAAAGGGTCAGGGACTATGCCCAGGTTAAGGCTGATGGGATAATTTCACCTGAAGTCGTTGATAAGGCTCTTAAACTGCTGGAAATAGATGAACTTGGTCTGGACCGGATCGACCATAAACTGTTAAAGACCATTATTACCAAATTTGATGGAGGGCCTGTCGGCTTAAATACTATGGCGGCCTCGATCAGTGAAGAGACAGAAACGATAGAAGATGTATATGAACCATATTTGCTGCAGATAGGATTTATTGATAGGACTCCCCGCGGTAGGGTTGCAACCCTGAGTGCTTACAGTCATTTAGGTATTAAACATAAAAATAAAAACAGGGAGAATCTATTTGATTAATCTCAAGAAAACTCCGATGATTTGAATAGAGAGGTTTATTTGATTAAAAGTTTCTACAGGAGGTTCAGGATGAAAGTAGAGGAATTTGATTATGAACTACCAGAAGAACTAATAGCTCAGAAACCAGCCCCTGTAAGGGATGAATCAAGGTTGATGTGTTTAAATAAGGAGACTGGTGAAATAAAGGAAGCAATTTTTAAGGAGATTATCGAGTTTCTGGAACCAGGTGATCTTTTGATAAGGAATAATTCCCGGGTTATACCGGCCAGATTATATGGTGAGAAGGTTCCTGCCGGTACTGAAATTGAGTTCTTACTCTTACATGAAAGAGAGGAAGATATCTGGGAGGTGCTGGTCCGGCCGGGGAAAAGGGTTAAAAAGGGTAATATAGTTAAATTTGGTGCTGGTAAATTAACTGCCGAAATTATTGATTATACTGATTTTGGAGGTAGGATAGTTGAATTTAAGTATGATGGTAATTTTGAAGAAATACTGCAGGAACTGGGCGAGATGCCTCTACCTCCATATATAAACAGGAAACTGGAGGAACCGGAAAGATATCAGACAGTTTATGCCAGTAAGAAGGGCTCAGCTGCTGCTCCAACTGCCGGTCTTCATTTTACCCCTGAATTATTAAATGCAATAAAAGAAAAGGGAATTAAGATTGCCAGTGTTACCCTTCATGTTGGGCTTGGAACCTTCAGACCAGTACATACTGAGGATATTGAAGAACATGAGATGCATGCAGAGTATTACGAGATAGCTCCTGAGGTGGCAGAAATGATTAAGGATACCAAAAAGGCTGGTAAGAGGGTTATTGCCATCGGTACCACTGTAACCAGAACTCTGGAGTCCGCTGCAACTGATAGAAATAAGATAGAGGCCTCCCGGGGTTGGACTGATATTTTCATCTATCCTGATTATGAATTCAAGATTATTGATGCCTTGATTACAAATTTTCACCTGCCAAAGTCGACCTTGATTATGATGATCAGTGCTTTTGCAGGAAAAGAAAAGATAATGAAGGCTTATCAAGTAGCTGTGGAGAAAGGGTATCGATTTTTTAGTCTGGGAGATGCTATGTATATATACTGAATTTATGTAAAAAGTTATACTCGTTCATTGAGATTTTTTTGATTCGTCTAGTATTTATTCGCTCAGAATTAAGGTTTCCTGATTAATAACTCGTCCTGAGTTGAATCAGTAAATCACATCGTGTGATTTAACCTAAATTCTTCGCTCATTTCATAAAGACTCATAATCAAAAAAATCTAACATTCACTCGTAAAAACTTTTTACATAAAGTAAGTAATTGAGGGTTGGTGCGTTGATGAGATGTTCTGGGTTGGCGTGGGTCGGAAAATGCTGTATAAATAAATTGGTACACAACAAATGGAGTGATTTTTACATATGACGGAATTTAGTTTTGTGATGGAACACAGGGAGGCGGATACCAGGGGCCGGAACGGGGTGGTTACTACCCACCATGGTCAGATTGAAACACCGATATTTATGCCGGTTGGTACCCAGGCTACAGTGAAAGCGATGACACCTGAGGAACTCAAGGAGATTAAGGCCCAGATTATTCTGGCCAATACATATCATCTTTATCTGCGGCCTGGTTCGGATTTGATTGCTGAAGCAGGTGGTTTACATGAATTTATGCACTGGGATAGACCAATACTAACTGATAGTGGGGGTTTCCAGGTCTTTAGTCTTTCTGATTTAAATGAAGTAACTGAAGAAGGAGTTTATTTTCAATCACATATCGACGGCTCTAAACATTTTATTTCACCGGAAAAATCCCTGGAAATACAGCAGGATCTGGGTTCAGATATAGTTATGGCTTTTGATGAATGCCCACCTTATACCCATGATCATGACTATGTAGAGGAATCCCTGGAAAGGACACTGAGATGGGCTGAACGGTCGAAGGCCGCTATGAATAGTGAGAATCAGACTTTATTTGGAATTATCCAGGGTGGGGTTTTTAAGGACCTGCGGGAAAGAAGTGTCAGGGAGATGCTGGAGATTGGTTTTCCCGGATATGCTCTGGGTGGACTCAGTGTGGGAGAAGAAAAAGAAGAAATGCTGGAAATGCTTGATTTTACTGTTCCCCTGCTGCCTGAAAATAAACCAAGATATTTAATGGGAGTTGGAACACCTGAGGATCTTCTGGAAGGTGTTTGCAGGGGTGTGGATATGTTTGACTGTGTAATGCCGACACGTATTGCCCGCCATGGCTCAGTCTATACTTCCCGGGGCAGAATGACTATCAGAAATGCTGTTTATAAAAATGATTTTTCTCCACTTGATCCTGACTGTGACTGCTATGTTTGTCAAAATTATCAGCGAAGCTATATCAGACACCTGATTAAAAGAAATGAAATTCTGGGAGTAAGGCTCACTACATACCATAATCTATATTTTCTGCTGGAATTGATGAATAAAATCAGGGCAGCAATCAGGCAGGATAATCTGCTGGAATTTAAAAAAATTTTTTATGAAAGTTTTACCATAGATTGACTTCTTGTTGGATTTATTTTAAAATAGATGCAGGAATATTGATACCATTGTTGAATAAATAACAGTGGTTAAAATTTGAGTTTTTAAAATTAAAAAGGAGGATCATCATGCAAAACTTATATGTTATATTACCATGGATATTAATCTTTGGTGTATTCTGGTTTTTTCTTATAAGACCTCAAAGGAATCAGCAGAAAGAACGCCAACAGATGCTTAAAAGTCTGGAGGTTGGAGATAAGATTGTCACAGTAGGTGGAATTAAAGGCAAAATAATCAAAATTAAGGATGATCAAATTAGATTGAGAATCTCATCTAACGTTGATATCGATGTTGTCAGAAGTGCCATCGGTCAGTTAGATGATTCTGAAGAAGAGAATAAAGAAAATGGAGAGGATAATAAATAAAATATTGTTTCAAAATGGGAGGCAGAAACTGTGAGTCGTGGAGATGTTAAGGAATTCATTCAATCACTAGTTATTGCAGCTGTTTTAGCCTTTTTTATTATAACTTTTATTGCCCAGTCCTTTGTAGTTGACGGGCAGTCAATGGAGCCAACCCTACATGATGGAGAAAGGCTATTTGTAAATAAATTCATCTATAGATTTAAAGAACCCCAGAGGGGTGATATTATTGTCTTCACACCCAGTGGGGCTCCTGATAAAAAATATATTAAAAGAGTTATTGGTTTACCGGGGGATACTATCTATATAAGGGATGGGAAAACTTATTTAAACGGCGAACCCCTGGAGGAAGAATATATAAATGAAAAGATGCTCGGTAATTTTGGCCCCTACCAGGTACCAGAGAAATCTGTATTTGTCATGGGCGATAACAGGAATCACAGCGCTGACAGTAGATTTCCGGGTATAGTTGGCTATGTTAATTATGATTCGATTTCCGGTAAAGCCTTCTGGGTTTACTGGCCCATTACAAAGATGAGAATAATAAGTCACCATAATTATGAAGACTTACCCGGGAAATAATAGTATTAGGAGGATTTGGTTAATATGAGATATAGAAGAAAGAGATTTCTTAAATTAAGTTTTATAGTAATTATTATTGCTTTTGCATTATTTCTCTACAATTTTTATAATATTAACCTGGGTTTAGATCTTCAGGGCGGGTCTCATATAGTATTACAGGCCCAACCTACAGAAGAACGAGAAATAAATAATCAGGTTATGACCGGTATCTTGAATGTTATTGAACGCCGGGTAAATTCTATGGGATTATCTGAACCTGTTATCCAGAGAGAGGGAAGTGACCGTATCATAGTAGAACTTCCGGCTATAGATAACCCCAATCAGGCTATAGATACTATCGGTAGAACT
>JADQBU010000375.1 GCA_016278435.1 Halanaerobiales bacterium | reverse complement strand
TATTTTTAAAATAAATATTTATAATATTTTAATTTTAATTACATATAAGAAAATTGCCAAGAATATTGCAAGGAATTTCTGGTCAGGACAGGTTTAAGGATTAAAAAACACAAGGAGGTAGTTAAATGAGTAGAAGGTTTAATGGTAAGTTGATGATACTGATTGTCCTGGGTTCTCTCTTGCTGGGATTATTCTCTTTGACTGTCACGACAAAGGCTGCTGAAAAGAATGTGCTCCGTGTAGGACTGCTGGAGGAAGTAGAGAGTTTAAATCCGATGATTGGTTGGTCTGCTGCTGCTTATGAGGTTTATAACTTAAACTATGATAAGTTAATCACCTGGGATGAAAATCTGAATGTGGCACCTGCTCTTGCTAAAGAATGGGAGGTCTCCGATGATGGTAAGGTCTGGACATTCTATTTAAGAGATGATGTAAAATGGCAGGATGGAGAGAAATTTACGGCTGAGGATGTTAAGTTTACATTTGAATATATCAGAGATAATAATCTGGGATATTTCAAAGATTATGTTTCGGCTATGGAAGATATCAAGATAATTGATGATTATACGGTTGAGATTACACTTTCAGACCCAATCGCCTGGATGCCCCAGATTTATGTCTACATACTTCCCAAACATGTCTGGGAAGATATCGATCCGGAAACAGCTTCAACAACCTTCAAAAACGAGAATCCGGTCGGTACCGGTGCTTTCAGGGTTGTTGAACAGAAGAAGGGTCAATATGTAAGAATGGAGGCCAATGAAGATTATTTCCGTGGGACTCCGGAAGTAGATGAAATTATATTCATGCAGTTCGGTAATTCCAGCACCATGGTCGAATCCCTGAAGCTGGGAGAGATTGATGTGGTCACTCAGGTTCCTGCTAACCATTTCAGGACCCTGGAAAATTATCCAGATATTAAATCAATCAATGCCAAGTCTGCCAACTTCACTTCAATTAATTTTAACTGCTGGCAGGACCCGGATTCCAAGGGTAATAAACTCTTACTTGACCCGGTTATCAGGCGAGCTATGGAATATGCTATTAACCGTGATTATATTGTAAATGTTGCTACCGGTGGTTATGCTACAAAGGGTTCAGTGATCATCCCACCGGTGCTTGATTTCTGGCATCTGAAGATTCCTGAGGAAGATATGAGGGGATTTAATCTGGATAAAGCTGCTGCCATGCTTAAAGAAGCAGGGTATGTTGATAGAGATGGAGACGGAATCAGGGAATCTAAAGATGGTCAGCCCCTTGATTTCCGTATGTTCCTGCGGTCAGAACGCTCTGAAACCATCAAGGCCGCCCGGGTCATGCAGGAATGGTTTAAAGAAATCGGCATAAATATCAGGACCGAGTCTATGGACTCCGGTACCCTGACCGATAAGATATATGAATCAGATTTTGATATGTATATCTGGGGCTGGTATGTTGAATTTGATCCCAATCTGATGTTAAGTGTGTTAACTACAGATCAAATTATGTCCTGGAGTGATACTTTCTATACCAATCCAGAATATGATAAACTCTTTGATAAGCAGAAAATAATGCTGGACCGGGAAAAGAGACAGGAAATTGTCTATAAAATGCAGAGTATAGCTTACCGGGATGCTCCTTATATCGTTCTCTGGTATGGTCCTGACCTGCAGGCTTACAGAACTGATCGTTTTGCCGGCTGGACCCAGATACCTACAGGTGGTCTGGTAGTAAACACCTATACAACCGAGACTTATAGAAATCTTCATCCTGTAAAATAGCAGAAAAGCCTGAACTGGTAGAAGGAGGGGCCGTAATTTCAATGGCCTCTCTTTCCAACCTGTGTATATGGATGATGCCGAGGAGTATAGACAAGGTGATGTGAAAGGAAGGTGGCGGCAAATTGAATAATCGCAAATACCTGCTTAAAAAATTTATGCAGGCCATGATAACGATCTTTATTGTTCTGATATTTAATTATTTTCTGTTCAGGGTTATGCCCGGTGACCCGATCAGGGTTTTAATCAGAAACCCCCGGATTTCTGTAGATGCCCTGGCTGAAATCAGGGCCCAGTTTGGACTTGATTTGCCCTGGTATACCCAGTTTATTTACTATTTAAAAGACTTATTGCACGGGAACCTGGGGTCTTCTTTTTATTACCGGGAACCTGTTCTTAATATTATCATGGAAAGGGTACCAGCAACTCTTATTCTGGTAGGAACTGGTACAATTATTTCTATTTTTCTGGGAATTATCATCGGTGTAGTCGTAGCCTGGAAGCGGGGAACTAAAATTGATATTATTGGTCTGGGAATCTGTTTGATATTATATTCAACCCCGGCTTTCTGGTTTGGAATTTTAATGGTTATGTTTTTTGCAGTATATTTAAGGGTTTTCCCGACAGGATTGATGTCCCTGCCCGGGGTTGCCTATTCTTCTCTGCTTGATCAGTTCATGACTTCCCTCAGGCACTTATTTTTGCCGGTGCTGACTTTTACCCTGATTTATATCGGGGGTTATGCTATTATTATGCGAAATTCAGTAATTGAGGTTCTGAATGAAGATTATATTATAACCGCCCGGGCCAAGGGGATTTCCTATATTCAACTTTTGAAAAGACATGCTGTTCCCAATGCCCTGCTGCCACTGGTTTCAATGGTGGCCATAAATCTGGGGTTTGTAATAGCCGGTGCCATCCAGGTTGAAACTGTTTTCTCCTGGCCGGGACTGGGTAGATTGATGTATACTGCTCTGTTAAACCGGGATTACCCACTGCTACAGGGTCTATTTCTTTTTCTGACAACATGTGTAGTTGGGGCTAACTTCTGTGCAGATATTCTTTACAGTTATCTTGATCCCCGGGTTAAGCTCTCTTAAATGGAGGTCATATAGATGTCAGATAATCGAACTGTACTTTTAATCAAGAAAAAATTCTCATCTTTCTGGAAGACATTTAGACAGAACAAGACCGGATTAATTGGTCTGGGTATACTGGTTCTATTTGCCCTGATGGCAATTATCGGTCCTTATCTTATATCCTATAATGCTGCCTCGGTGGAAGAGATCTCAACCATCCTGAATCCGCCGGATTCAGAGCACTGGCTGGGAACAGATGACCTTGGGAAAGATGTTCTGGCCGGGCTGGTTAGAGGCTCCAGAATATCTCTACTGGTCGGGATTACCTCTACAATTATATCCATGCTCATCGGGGCAGTAATCGGTATTTCCTCTGGATATTATGGTGGCACAATTGATGCAATCCTTATGAGATTAACAGATGTCTTTCTGGTAATTCCCTGGTTGCCCCTGATGCTGGTGTTAACAGCTATCCTGGGTGCTAATCTTTTAAATGTCATTTTAGTCATCGGTATTACCAGCTGGGCCAGTACGGCCCGTATTATTCGCTCGCAGACCCTGAGTATCAAGGAACGTCCTTTTATTGAAAGGGCGCGGGCCATAGGTTCCAGCAACTTTCATATCATGTTCAGCCATATTCTACCCAATGTTTTCCCTCTGATCTTTGCCAACACGATACTGGTAACGGCGATTGCCATTCTCTCAGAAACGACACTCAGCTTTCTCGGTATGGGTGACCCTACCCGGGTAAGCTGGGGGATGATGCTCCACTTTGCCTTTGAAGCCGGGGCCACAATTATCGGAGCCTGGTGGTGGATTATTCCGCCGGGACTGGCAGTAGTCTCAGTAGTGCTGGGATTTACCTTTGTGGGGAATGCCCTGGATGAGGTACTTAATCCCCGCTTAAGGAGGAGGGAGCGATGAGTATACTTGAGGTAGAGAGTCTTACAACTTATTATAAGTTGAGAAAAGGTATGGTTAAGGCCTGTGAGAATATCAGTTTTTCCCTGGAAAAAGGGGAGGGGCTGGGGCTTGTAGGTGAATCGGGCTGTGGTAAAACAACAGCTGCTCTATCCCTGATCAGGCTGCTACCGGAAAATGGAGAAATTATGGGAGGAAGTATAAATATCAATGGCCGGGATATAGCCGGGTATACAGAAGAGGAAATGAGACAGATCCGGATGAAAGAAATTTCAATAATTTTTCAGGGAGCGATGAATGCCCTGAACCCGGTCCGGACTGTTGGAACCCAGATTGTAGAAGCAATCAAGGTTCATTATAATCATCTTTCAGATAAAGAATGCTGGGAGAGGACGGGAGATCTCTTTGAAAAGGTTGAAATTGATAGAGAAAGAGTCAGAGATTATCCCCATGAATTCAGTGGAGGAATGAGACAGCGGGTTATGATAGCCATGGCTCTTTCCTGTGATCCCTTTGTCGTTATTGGTGATGAACCGACAACAGGGCTGGATGTTATGGTCCAGGCTCAGGTTCTACAGCTGCTGGAAGATTTGCGGAAAGAACAGGGACTGGGGTTACTTTTGATCTCCCATGATCTGGCCTGTGTGGGGGAAACCTGTGATAAAATTGTGGTCATGTATGCCGGCCATATTGTGGAATATGCACCGACAGATATACTTTTTAAGCAGCCGCTCCACCCTTATACGAAATCGTTGATGAAAGCCATCCCGAGTATCGGGCAAAAACGGGAACTGATACCTCCGATACCGGGCAGTCCACCTGATTTAATTAATCCCCCTGCTGGATGCCGTTTTTTTGCCCGCTGCCCGGAAGCAGTGGCTGAATGTGAAAGAAAAAAGCCAGTTCTGGTTTCGGTTACAGAGGATCATCATTGTGCTTGTTTATTAGTGGATTCTAAGGTGAGTGATACTAGTGGATGATAGAAATATTCTGGAAGTTAAGAATTTAGAAGTTCATTTTGAGGCCCGTTCTGGCTTTTTAAATAATCTTCTTTCCCGGGAGGTTCCCAGAATCCGGGCGGTTGATGGTGTTAATTTTAACCTCAAAAAAGGGGAGATTTTAAGTCTGGCCGGGGAGTCTGGCTGTGGGAAGACGACTACCGGTAAAGCCATCCTGAGGCTGGTTGAGCCAACTGGAGGCAAGGTATATTTCAGGGGACAGGATCTGAGTCTGCTGACCCAGAAGGAACTGCGGGAGTTTCGCCAGCAGGCACAGATAATTTTTCAGGATCCCTATGAATCACTGAATCCGCGGCAGACGGTATTTGCAACAGTGGCCGAGCCGCTGGAGGTCAATAGAATCTGTGATAATACAAAAGAAAAAGAAGAACGAGTAGCCCGGGCCTTATCAGATGCCGGCCTTAAAAATCCCAGGGATTATTTCATAAGATATCCCCATGAGTTAAGTGGGGGACAGAGGCAGAGAATTGCTATAGCCAGTGCCCTGGTTTTAAAACCGAAGTTTATCGTTGCTGATGAGCCGGTAACGATGCTGGATCTTTCCATCAGATCGGGTATCCTGAAGTTGATGATGGAACTCAGGGATAATAAGCAAATCAGTTATCTATTTATAACTCATGACCTTTCCCTGGCCTGGTTAATTTCAGACCGGATAGCTGTCATGTATTCCGGCAATATCGTTGAAATTGGAGGTGCTGAGCAGATTATAGGTTCACCGGCACATCCCTATACAAAGGCTCTGGTTTCAGTGATTCCCAATCCTGAGCGCAGCAGTGGTACTGACAGGAAACTTCTGGAGGGTGAAATACCGGATCCGTCTTCACCGCCCAGAGGTTGTAAGTTTCATCCGCGCTGTTCCTATGCCCAACCCTGCTGCCGGGAAGAGAGGCCGCTGCTCAGGGAAGTGGAGAAAGACAGATTTGTCTCCTGTCATCTAGTCTAAAAAATTAAAAGGAGGATTATTGATGCCTATTAAACCGCCGGGATTAAAGAAGGGTGATAAGGTTGGAATTGTCTCTCCTGCTACCAGGGTTCATAAAAAAACGGATCTCATACAGGGGATTAATAAGTTAAAGGAGTGGGGACTGGAGCCGGTTTTAGGTAAGAATGTCCAGAAAAGATATGGTTATCTGGCCGGGACCGATGAAGAGCGGGTAGAAGATATCAATACTATGCTGGCTGACCCTGATATCAGGGGCTTATTCTGCACCCAGGGTGGATACGGATCGGGTAGAATCTTACCGGATATCGATTATTCCCTGGCCCGTAAGGATCCCAAGATAGTTACCGGCAAAAGTGATATTACTTCACTTCACCTTGGTTTTCAGACCCAGGCTGATCTGGTAACTTTCTATGCTCCCGGAATCTCCAGCTGGACCAGAAAATACTCAACCCCCTATAATGAAAAGTATTTTAAGAAGGCTGTCTTCGGTCAGGAGCCGGTAGGAAAGATCGAACCATCGGAAAATGGTCCCTATGTATATACGATTAATTCCGGGCAGGTGGAGGCCCCGATAGTAGGGGGATGTGTAACCATGATTGTAGGTCTGCTGGGTACCCCTTATGAACTGGATTTGAAGGGGAAGATCCTCTTTCTGGAAGATGTCAGGGCTGAACCCTGGTTATTTGATTTTAATTTAAACCAGTTAAAGATGGCCGGAAAGCTTGATGAACCGGTAGGTATCGTTATAGGTGAATGCAAGGACTGTGAGGTATTTGAACACCTGCCGGACTGCCCGACAGGCAGCCTTTCTTTTGATGATGTCCTTGAACATTATATAGGTGGTCTAGATATACCGGCATTCCACGGTCTCCCCCTCGGTCACGGCCGTGATCTGGCCACAGTACCTATGGGGGTCAAGTCCTATATGGATGCTGATAAGCAGGAACTGATAATTACTGAGCAGGCGACAGCTTGAAGAAACAAAAAGCAAATTAGACAAAGGAGTGAAGACTGAAAACATGGATAAGGAAGTTAAGGAACTACACCGGGAAAGTATTGTGATTGATGCCCATTCAGATATTCCGCTTAATCTGTTCCACCATCTGGGGCAGCAGGCCCTGGTAGAAGAACATTTAAAACTATTAACTGCCGGGGGAGTTAACATATTATTTGTTAATCTTTATGCTGAGGTTCATCCTGAGGCTTCTTTAAAACAGGCAATGGTCGAGATAGGAGAACTATACAGGCAGGTTGAAGAGAGTCCTGACTTTAAATTGATCAGGGACCAGCAAACCCTGAAGGAGGTACTTGATGGTGATGAGATCGGCCTTGTATTATCGATGGAAGGAATGGAGCCTCTGAGTAATGAACCGGGTTTACTGCGGGTATTCAAGGAGCTGGGACTTTTCAGAGCTGCTTTGACCTGGAACTACCGTAATTA
>JADQBU010000352.1 GCA_016278435.1 Halanaerobiales bacterium | reverse complement strand
CATGATGCTATGACTATCAGTAACTGGATGTTCCCCATGGCTGCTTCCCCACTTAAGGAACGCGGCTATAGAGGAGATACATCGATAGAATCCCAGATATTTAGTATGTGTACTGGTATGAATGTCAGTGAGGAAGAGTTTGACCGGATGGGATTAAGACTCCTTACCATGCACCGGGCACTGACAATAAAACAGATGGGTACTGTTGATATGCGTAATGAGCATGATAAAATTAATGACTGGGTATTTGACATGGATCCTGACAAGAAGGCATTTGAACCAGGAACCATTAAAATGGATAGAGAAGATATGGAACTGGCCAGGACAATGCTTTATGAAGAACTGGGCTGGGATCCCAAGACAGGTGCCCCGACCTACGATGGTCTTGTGGAACTGGGAATGAAAGATGTAGCACTTGAACTTGGTAAACTGGGATTACTCCCAAAAGCTTAAATAATAATCACTTAATAGAGGGGGGATAAAATTCCCCTCTCCCCAGAAATAATTCAGTTGGAAACTGCAACAGGGGGAATAAGGGATGTCTATTGATAATGATATTAGAAAATTAAATATCTGTGAAGAAGTTCCGGTTAAACTTGTTTACAATGGTGAGAAACTGGTTACTTTTATGTGTACACCCCAACATCTGGATGAACTGGCTGTTGGCTACCTTTTTAACCGAGGACTAATCGGTAAATCAGAGGACATCCTGGTCCTGTCTGTCTGTGAAGACCTGAGGATAATTAATGTCAACACTGAAAAAGAGATTAACAGGGGACAGTATGACCTGGCAGGTGTATTGACAAGTGGGTGTGGTAACGGTAGTTTATACAGAAAAGATTTCTTGCAGAAGAAAAGAGTCAAATCAGGTCAGAAAATCTCTATTGATAACTTAAAGGAGCTTGCCGGGAGTATGTACCGTGAAATGGTTATATACAAAGAAACCGGAGGAGTTCACTGCTCTACCCTGGCTAACTGTAAGGAGATATTATTTCTCAGAGAAGATGTAGGAAGACATAATGCCATTGACAAGGTGATAGGTAAGGGAATAATAGAAGAGGTAGATTTTTCGGGTAAATTAATTTTAACAACCGGCCGTATTTCTTCTGATATGATATTAAAGACAATAGCAGCCGGAATACCGATAGTTGTTTCCCGTAGTATACCCAGCAGCCTTGCTCTAGAAATGGCAGAAACATCAGGTATTACAATTGTGGGGCGGATTATGTCCACAAATCCCATTGTTTATACACATAGTTATCGTATATATGATAATAATAAGGCAATGGTATTTAATGAGTATAATTAATTTATTCTTAATCTGTATTTATCTTTTATAATTTACATTATTAAACTAAATCTTAAGGGGGGATTAATGTGATGTTTGGAAAACTTGGTCCGATGGAACTGGTTTTAATATTAGTAATTGCGCTGGTTGTTTTTGGTCCTTCTAAATTACCTGATATAGGCAAAGCATTTGGTAAAACTATCAGGGAATTTAAACATCATGCCAGTAAAATATCAGAAGATGTAGATATTTCTGAGGATCTGACACTTGATGAAGAACCGAAGAAGTCATGAATTAAAATTAAGTGATTATTAGATTGAATAGCTGTTACCAGCTCTATTTGTAGGGCTGGTATTTTTTTGATAATATAGTATAATTGTCTAATTATAGAAGTGGTCTTATCTGTAAAGACTTAATAAATAGATTGTTATATTTTTCTCTTGACAGTGGTGACTTTTTTATGTTAGTATATAATTGTGAAAAATTTATTTACATTAAATAGTAATTTGTTATTAATTAAAAATTAAAGATAGCTCCGAGTCTGGATTCCTAAAGGTTTTCCCCAGAGGGACCTTGACCAATGGGTATTAAATGGAAACATTTATACCTCCCGTTGTGGAAAGGAGTAGTTTGGTTTTTGCTACTACTATTACGGGAGATATAGATGTTTTTTTATTTATGGACAGCTTAACATTTATGAACATTGATAATGGTTCTCATAATATATTATAGCCAGTCTTTAAAGGAGGGATATCACCGCTAAAAAATTGTGATATTTTTTTCTTGAGATCGACTTGTTATTTAAAACACTAACTTCGAGGAGGTTTAAATATGTCTGAAGAAGAAAAAGAAGAGAAAAAATTTCTGCAAAAACCGACCAGTAGACGGGATTTTCTGAAAAAGAGTGTTATAGGTGCCGCTGGTACAGCAGTATCAATGTCTGTCCTTGGTCTTTTTACGGATTCGGCTGAGGCCAGGGCTTTTGCGGTTGCTGAGGGTATAGTTATCTCTGATCCTACTCGCTGTACTGGCTGCCGCCGCTGTGAAACTAACTGTACTGCTATTAATGATGGTAAAGCTCACCCTTACATATCAAGGGTCAAAGTGGGTAGAAACTATAACTTTGGAGAAAATGGCCCGAGTATCGCCTACTGGAATCAGAATGGTAACTTTGGTGATTTTACTATTGTTACTGAAACCTGCCGGCAGTGTGAAGCACCGCGCTGTGCCAATGCCTGCCCCATGGGTGCTATCAGTGCTGATTCCAGTATCGGGGCCCGGGTAGTTGATAAGGATAAATGTGTTGGATGTGGAAGATGTTCTGTGGCCTGTCCTTATGATATACCGACTGTTGATCCCGAAGCTAAAAAATCAACAAAATGTACTCTATGTGGGGGGTATCCAACCTGTGCTGCTAAATGTCCTACCGGTTCTTTGAAATTTGTTCCCTGGAAAGATGTAGAACTTGCACTGGTAGAACGGGAAAATCTTATCAAAAATAATTAAAATAAATAGTAGAAAAGTTGGTTTGATTGAGGTAAAAAATTGATAAAGGAGGCATGTTTTTATGCCAAAATATAAAGGATGGGCTGGAAAAATACTGAGAGTCAATTTATCAGATGGTTCTGTTAAAGCAGAAGATACTAATGATTATTTAGATTATATTGGAGGTATGGGGATAGGTTATAAGGTAATGTGGGATGAGGTTCCTGTTGGTGTTAAACCTTTTGACGAGGCAAATAAAATAATATTTGCTGCAGGACCGGTAACTGGAACTGGAGCTCCCTGTACAGCAAGAACGAATATAACTTCTTTACTTCCATCCAATCCCCAACATTTAATTGGTGATGGACATATGGGAGGACATTTTTCGCCAGAAATGAAATATGCTGGCTGGGATGCTATTATTATTGAAGGGAAGGCACCCCGTCCTGTCTGGTTAAGAATTGAGGATGAAAAGGTAACAATTGAAGATGCTCGAAAATTATGGGGGCAGGGTATATTTGATACCACTGCTGACATTGCCGGTATTATGGGTCAGGAAACACAGGTTGCGGCAATCGGTCAGGCTGGAGAAAACCTGGTTAACCTTGCTACCATTATGAGTAATGGTAACCATTCGGCTGGAGCTCTTGGTGGAGTAATGGGCTCTAAAAATCTAAAAGCCATTGGAATTATAGGTACAGGTTCTGTCCAGTATGCTGCTGACAGGGAAGACTGGATTGCTCTTAACGATCATGTAATGTCAATTATTGGTGCCAATAATCAACACGTAGTACCCAGCACACCACAACCCTGGGCCGAGTATCATGATCCTGCCAGCCGCTGGACTGCTCAGGAAGGTCTTTTCTGGGGTGCTGCAGATAAACCAGTTGAGACCGGTATTTGTGAACCAGAAAACATAAATAAAGTTGGTTACCGTACTCAAAAGGCGGTTAAGGATCACGGTATGATTGCAGAGGATTATACAGTAAGAATGGGGGGCTGTCAATCATGCCCGGTTAGATGTCATTCCAGCCTGGAAATACCTGAGTTAGAAAATTATGGAGTATCACGGTATGTAATGAATACCTGTATGGGCTACTGGAGTCACTATATGGCAATGAGAAATATGGATGAAAAGTCCGGATTTTTGGCCAAGACACTGGGAGCACAGCTTGCTGATGACTATGGATTATGGTGTAATTATGGGCAGCTAGGAAGGGATTTGAATTATGCTTATGATAAGGGAATACTGAAGGATGTTTTACCGGCAGCTGAATATAACAGTATACCCTGGGATAAATTTGAAGCAGGAGATCCCGAATTTCTGGTTGATTTATACAGGAGAATTGCCTATAAAGAAGGCGAGATAAGCCATCTTGGTGATGGTGCTGCCTGGTTAGCAGAGCGCTGGGATTTTGATGAAGATTACTGGAATGATGAGGCTCATCATCTCTGGTCTCCGATGGGATATCCCCTTCATCATGCCAATGAATCTAATGGTCAGGTTGGTTCTCTGATAAATATTATTTTTAACCGGGATCCCATGAATCACTCCCATCAGAACTTCCTGGGCAGTGGATTACCCACTAAATTACT
The DNA here is from genome assembly GCA_016278435.1 of Halanaerobiales bacterium. GTDB lineage: Bacteria > Bacillota > Halanaerobiia > Halanaerobiales > JADQBU01 > JADQBU01. The sequence continues at coordinate 2,829 of JADQBU010000352.1, read as the reverse complement.
GAAAGAGATAGCAGCAGAGATCTGGGGTTCGGAAGATGCTGTTGATGAACCGGCAAATTACACACCGATGAACCGGGCTAAAGCAAAATTTGCCAAGTGGAGTCTGGTAACATGTGCTTTACATGATTCTTTAACTGTATGTAACTGGATGTTCCCAATGGCAACCTCTCCACTCAAGAAAAGAAATTACCGGGGAGATACTTCCATTGAGGCTAAATATTTTAGCTTGACAACAGGAATTAAGATGAGTGAGGAAGAATTATATAAAGCAGGTGAAAGAATTCTGACTCTGCATCGAGCTATGACTGTTAAACAGATGGGTACTGTAGACATGCGTAATGAACATGATATAATTGTGGACTGGGTATTTGATATGGACCCGGATAAAAAGCCATTTACACCGGGAACAATAAAAATGGACCGGGATGATATGGAAAAAGCCAAAACTATGTTATATGAAGAACTAGGCTGGGATCCAGAGACAGGAGCACCAACCTATGATAAACTGGTAGAACTGGGTATGAAGGATGCGGCTCTTGAGCTGGGTAAACTGGGCCTTTTACCGGGGAATGTCCAGTAAGTAAAAACTAATAAGGGATAGATGTTGATTTATTATACTGCATCTATCCCCCATAAAAAAGGAGATAAGTATATGGGAAAAGAACAAAAAAAGAGCATAATAGAATTAATGGCTGAAAAGGTGCGTTCTGATTCCGCGCAGGCCAAAATTACCAATGTTGATGCATTTAAAGAGGAGCCAATTAAGCTGCCTGAAGAAGACCTGGAAGATAAATTGGAAGTTTTTAAGACAGAGGAAGAGTATGCAGATATAAAAATATTAAGGGGTACAGGTATTTATTTATTTTCAGAAGATAAGATGACATTAAATTATGCTAAAACCATGGCCAGGATTGCTGACAAAGATATTATGGCTTTAATAGCCAGTACTGTACGTGATGATTCTGAGATTTATCCCCGGGCAACTCCTGCCAAAACATTCTATCAACATCCCTATAACATCGATAAAGGAATTTTTGATGATGTACTGGAGGAAATGGAAAACAAAGAAGAATATAAGGATATAAAGGGTGTCAGGGCTTCGAATGGAGCACTTTATCTTTATTCCAACAAGTATTTAGCGGAAGACCATGCGGCTTATCTAGCAGAGGATATTGAGGTGGTACAAAAAGAAGTACCTTAATGTTTGATAAAAACTGCACAATAGTATATAATTAATTTGTGAAAACATCTGTCAGGATTATTAAAGTTATCATTCTTTGTTAAAAAAATAACTTAAAGGGGGGAGTTAATTTGATGTTTGGCAAACTCGGACCGATGGAGTTGATTTTAATTCTGGTTATTGCTCTGGTAGTCTTTGGTCCCTCAAAATTACCTGACATAGGTAAGGCTTTTGGTAAAGCAATACGTCAGTTTAAAACTCATGCCAGTAAGATATCTGAGGATATCGATGTATCTGAGGAGTTAGACTTAGATGAGAAATCCGATAAATAAATAAAAAGGATGAGTAATGTGGACGATAAAATGACGCCAGTAGAGCATTTATCAGAACTGCGAAAACGATTCTTCATAATAATTATTGTTGCTCTGGCAGGTACTATTACCTGTTATGTATATATTGATACAATTATTGATCTATTATTAAAACCGGTACAGAAATTGCAGTTCATTTATCTTACACCACCGGAACTATTTCTTGCTTATCTTAAAGTAGCAGTTGTTACGGGTTTGATTATTACCTCACCCATAATTTTCATGCAGATCTGGTTATTTATCAGACCCGGGTTAAGAAAAAAAGAGAAGATTTATCTTGTTCTTTCTCTTTTTTTCGGATTTTTTCTTTTTTTACTGGGAGGATTTTTTGCTTACCGGGTTATTATACCCATGACTATCAGGTTCTTTGTTAATTTTCAGACTCCAACCATTGAGCCTAACTTTTCTTTCGGCAGTTATATTAGTTTTATAAGTTCTATTTTACTGGCCTTTGGTATTGTCTTTGAATTGCCGATTTTAATAATAGTTTTGGCTAAATTAAAATTGATCTCGGCCAGAACATTAAAGAAATTTCGGAAGTATATAATATTAGTAATTTTTGTTGTCGGGGCATTTTTAACTCCACCTGATGTCATCTCGCAGATTTTACTGGCGGGACCGATGATCGTATTATTTGAAATAAGTATAATTATTGCTTCCTTCATCAATAAAGGTGATGAAGATGATGAAGATGATGAAATCTAAATAAAACTTATTTAAAGCCAGCATTTGAGGGTAAATGCTGGCTTTTATTTATTGCCATAAAAAGCAGGAATATAATAAGTGATATAGAATTTGTTAATAGAAACACTAATCTAATAATAATCTACATAAAATGGAGGTGAAAATTTAATGGAAAAAGATGTAAAAAAGCCAGAAGAGAATAAACTTTCCAGAAGAAAATTTCTGGTTAATGCTGGTGGAGTTACTGCTGGAGCATTGTTTCTGGGATCTGGACTGGGATTTTTAGGATCCAGTACTGAAGCAGAAGGTTTACCGGAGTATCCCTGGACTGAATACTTTACAGAGGAACTGGATATAGAAAAAATAAGGCAAAAGGCAGTAGAGTATTATCATGCCGGAAACCACTGTGCTGAAGCAACTTTCAGGTCTATCATTGAAGAACTTGGTCCTCCTTTCAGTAATGTTCCCTCACAGGTCATGTGGTTTGGTGCCGGTGGTGGAGCAGGTTGGGCTACCCTCTGTGGGACTCCCAATGGGGCAGGAGCAGCTTTTTCTCTTGTATATGGTAGAAATAGTACTACTAGATCGAAGAGC
>JADQBU010000272.1 GCA_016278435.1 Halanaerobiales bacterium | reverse complement strand
AAATAATAACCAAAATTCACCAACTCTCCATTCCGGGTATAGAGTTGATTTCAGATCTATTGAATCCGAGTTTCATCATCTGAGAAACTAAATGACTTTTACTGTCCTCAATATATGAAATCAATATTTTCATATCGCCTTCCAGTTGCACCACACTTAAAGATGCTGGCAAAAGAATAGTTTCACCTGCCTGTATCTTTAAATTTTCATTTTTAAAAGATAAGGTTCCACTTCCTTTTAAAGTTATCAAAATGTAAAAATGTTTTTCGTTTTCAGGGTTCAGAGAATAGGAATCATTTACCTGAACTTTTTCTGTAATAAAATGGGGTGAAGCAACGAGAAAACTTTTCTTATATTTTTTATTCCTGTAAGTAAGTTTATTTTCTCTACTTGAGTATTGTCGGTTATAGTTTATAATTTCCAAAGCCTCGTTAATATGCAAGGGACGGGGATTTCCTTCCTTATCTGTACGGTTCCAGTCATAAAGCCGGTATGTTGTATCTGAATTTTGCTGGATTTCTGCCAGCAGGATCCCCTTACCGATAGAATGGACCATACCGGCGGGAATATAAAAGACATCCCCTTTTCTAACTTTTATCCTGTTTAAAAGGGGTTCAAGTTTTTGTGACTCCAGTGCTGATTCCAGAATATCTCTGGTGGTACATGGTTTTAATCCCAGAATAAGTTCTGCGTCAGGTTCAGCTTCAAGTATATACCACATCTCTGTTTTACCATATCCCTCATCGTTGGCCCGGGCATACTGGTCATCAGGATGAACCTGGACAGATAGATTTTGATTGGCATCCAGAAACTTAATCAAGAGTGGAAACTCTTCTATATTCTTTCCGGTAATTTGTTCAGGATATTTCTTAAATAAATCAAATAGATTTATACCGGCTAAAGGGCCATTTTTAACTTTGTTTACTCCACCTGAATTTGTTGAAACTTCCCAGCTCTCTCCTATGTTATTTTCAGATAGATCACGGGAAAAAACATCTGCAAGCCTATTTCCTCCCCAGATTTTTTTCTTATATATAGGTTCAAATTTAAGAGGATACAGTTTCAATTAGATCACTCCTGTCTTATTTATTTATTCTATAATAAGATATGGAAATCCTTTTTAAGATTTAACAGCATATTGTTCTAAACTACATTTTGAAGGATTAAATCTACTTATTGAAGGATTAAATCTACTTAATTTATTATCTTAATTCTATTTTAAATTAACATGATTTATGATAAAATGATTTCTGGAACGATATGGAAGACAGGACGGCTTATAATCGACAAATATGATTAATGTGATAACCTTAAGTTCTGGTGGATATTATATTAATAGAGGTAGTATGGATCGGGAAAAAAGTTTGCAATGTATCTTTAAAATATAATTATCGGACAACGGTATTTAAGCATATTAATATATTGGTGAAGTTTTATGAGTTTTCGGACTTAAAAGGGAGAGATGATGAAATGATGGATAAGGATAGATATAAGAAGAGCAGGAATATCTCGATTATCATGATAATTGGGAATATAGTTCTTGCTATTTTAAAAGCGGGTTTTGGATATATAATCGGTAGTTATGCTTTGATTGCTGATGGTTTCCATTCTGTATCAGATATTGTGACAACTGTTGTAGTTTTGATTGCTATCAATGTATCCAGTAAGCCGCCGGATAAGAGACATCCTTATGGACATGGTCAGGCTGAACCGATAGCAGCCAAGATTCTGGGTATTATCCTTATCTTTACTGGTGGACTGCTGGTGGTAAATACTGCCCAGAATTTTTACAGAGGACAGCACCAACTGGGTTTGACCGGGTTCTGGATAGCGATATTTTCGATAATTGTTAAAGAGATAATGTTCCGTTATACTTACCGGGTTGGAGAAGAAACAGATAATCAGGCCCTGATAGCAGATGCCTGGCACCATAGAAGTGATGCAGTTTCATCTATAGCAGCAGCAATCGGTATCATGGGTTCTTATCTGGGGTATGAGATATTTGATCCCCTGGCCGGTATCATCGTTGCTCTGATGATAGCCAGGGTGGGATGGAAGGTTACCCTTGATGCAATTAACAGCCTGATGATTGCAGCTCCGTCAGACAAGAAGTTAAGTGAAATTGAGCAGATGGTTTTGAGTGTAATGGGTGTAGAAAGGGTAGCAGAACTTAAAGCCCATTATAATGGGGTTGATCTCTATATTGACTTGAAAATACTGGTAGATTATAGTATAACAGTACTTGAAGGACATCAGATTGCTTCTGAAGTCAAGAAAAAAATTATTGATGAATTTCCTGAAGCAAGCGAAGTATTGATTCATGTTGATCCCATGTTACCACAGTTCATTAATAGCAGTAAAAAACAGTAAAATTCAGGGGGTAAAAAGATGAAAAAGGTTGCATATTTCTGTATGGAGTATGGTATAGACAAAGATTTAAGACTTTATGCTGGAGGACTGGGAATCCTGGCTGGTGATATCATGAAAGCTGCCTGTGATCAGGAATTACCTGTGGTGGGGATTGGTATTTTATGGCGGCAGGGTTACACCAGACAAATGCTGGGAGAAGAAGGAAGGCCTTATAATTCATATCCCCTTAATGATGATATTTATAACCACCTGCAGGATACCGGAGTTGAAGTCAAAGTTAATATTCGGGAAAGAGATGTTATCTGCAGGGTCTGGAAACTGGATAGAGAAGGGATAGTACCCCTTTACTTACTGGATACCAATCTGGAGGAAAATGGCTTTGATAGCTGGATTACAGGACAGTTATACGGTTGGTTTGAAGAAGAAAGACTGGCTCAGGAGATAGTACTCGGTATAGGTGGAGTCAGAGCCCTGGAAAAACTAGATATTGAGGTTGATGTTTACCACTTTAATGAAGGGCATGCTGCTCTGGCCGGGCTGGAGTTAATCAAAAAAAAGATGAACAGAGGTCTTGATTTTGAAGAAGCCTGGCGGGAAACCAGAAAACAGATAGTATTTACAACCCACACTCCGGTCAAACAGGGTAATGAAGAACATGGGCTGGAGGCCATGAGATATATGGGGGCTAATAATAGACTTACACTGGAGCAGATGGTTGCAATCGGTGGAGCCCCGTTTAATATGACAGTTGCTGGCCTTCGCCTGTCAAGAATGGCAAATGGGGTTGCCCAGTTACACCGGGAAACAGCTCTTAAGATGTGGGAAGATGTAGAAGGGAGGTCGCCCATTATTGGCATTACCAATGGAGTACATCGGGGCACCTGGGTTGACCAGAGGATGATAAACGCTTACAGGCAGAAAGAAGGCCTGTGGGAGACTCACAAAAAGCTCAAGCAGGAGTTGATTGATTTTGTAGAAAATAGATCAGGTGTTAGGCTTGATTTTGATAAATTAATTATTGGTTTTGCCCGCAGAATGGTTCCTTATAAAAGAAGTACCTTGATTTTTGGAGATTTTAAAAAGATAGATAAGTATCTTGAGAAGGGAGAGATTCAGCTGATCTTTTCGGGTCGATCCCACCCCCTTGATGATGAAGGTAAGAAAATTATCGCTGACCTTGTTCAATACAGCAAAAGGTACCCGGAAAGTGTGGTTTTTCTGGAAGATTACAATATGGAAATTGGCCGTTACCTGACCCGGGGAGTAGATGTCTGGCTTAATAATCCCAGACGTCCGCTGGAAGCAAGTGGGACATCAGGTATGAAGGCGGCTATGAACGGGGTTTTAAACCTCAGCACACTTGACGGCTGGTGGGATGAAGCCTGTGAACATGGAATAAATGGCTGGCAGTTTGGTGGTGGTTATGAAGGAAAAAATCAGGATGAAAAGGATCTGGAGGCTCTTTATCAGGTTTTATTTGATGATGTTTTACCCCTTTATTATAAAAATAGAGAAAAGTGGGTCGAAATGATGTATAATAGTATAGACAGTACTTATCAGCGGTTTTCTGCCCATAAAATGATAGAGGAATATTATAACAGATTGTATTGTCAGCAGGAGGAAAAAGATGAGTAAAAAATTGTACCGTTCAAGAAATGACAGGGTTATAGGTGGAGTTTGTGGGGGTATAGCCGAATATTTTGAGATTGATTCTACTCTGGTCAGACTTGCTTTTCTGGTTATATTTCTGGCCAGGGGGGCTGGTTTACTGGCTTATGTTATTGCCTGGATAATAATTCCGGAGAGGCCAGTAAACACTGTTTATGAAGAGGCAGGAGACCGGAGACGGGAGTCTGTAGATAGGGAAGAAGATTTTATAGATGATGAAGTATTTGCTAATAAGGAAGAAGGATATGTAGATATAGTGGAACAGGAAAATAGTGCAGACAAAAAGCAGAGTACTGATAGACAGAGAATACTGGGAATAATCCTTATCATTCTGGGTGGGGTTTTTCTCTTTGATATCTGGCTTCCTACTTTTTACTGGCACCGGTTCTGGCCTCTGGTAATAGTGGGACTGGGGGTTGCAATATTACTCAAGGGGGCAAAGGATGATGGCCAAAAAACAGACTGACCGCTCAAATGTTATTACAGGAATTTTCCTGATCTGTATAGGTATTCTATTTTTTTTAAATACCTTTGGTTTTCTTAACTGGCGAACCTGGCAGATGATTTTTCGCTTCTGGCCTGTAATCTTAATTATCTGGGGACTGAATATTTTATTGAAAAAAACAGGGATCTGGTGGTTGGTTCCCCTGCTGATTGTATCATTATTTTCATTTTTTGTTGTGGTTTCTTTTCAGAATATAGATATAGACCAGATTAATTTCTTAAATAGGTTTTTTATTACTTCTGAAAAATCTGAAGAAAGTCCTGGTGATATTATCCATAATGAAAATGCAGTTAAAGATGTTGAGAAACTGATCGTTGAAATAAATTATGGAGCCGGTAAATTATTTCTTTCTAATCTTGATGATAGTACAAAACTTTATGAGACTGAACTTGAATATGATAATTATAAACCGGAAATTATCTATGAGAAAGAAGATAATACAGGTAAGTTGAATATGAACCAGAAGACAGATGTAAATCGGAAAAAACTGGTTAATACCAATGACTGGAACCTCTACCTTGCTGAAAAACTGCCTCTGGAAGTAGATATTGATACAGGGGCCGGAAAGATAGATGTCGATCTCAGTAAATTACAGGTTGAAAGGTTTGATGTAAATTCTGGTGTAAGTGATCTTGCTATTAATTTTGCTAATTATAATACTCAGAGCCGGATAAATGCCGGGGCTTCCAATATAAAATTATATGTTCCTTCTGAAAGTGGCTTGCAGATTAAACTATCATCACTGCTGGGAAATAATAACTTTAACGAAGCAGGGCTTGTAAACCAGGGAGGAGGTCTTTTCCAATCTGATAATTATAAAGAGGCTAATAATAGAATTAATCTACGGATTTCAAGTTCGGCCAGCAATATAAAATTAGTATACCGTTAATTTTTGCTTAGCTAATTTAAACTTTTCGCAAGAAGCCTTCCCATATATAGGGAGGGTTTTAATTTTATCTTTTCCATTAATTACATTAGTAATAATGACATGATATATGTTATAATGATTAAAAATTCCCACTGGGGGGGTGACTTGAGATAATAAGATATATTTCAGGTCTTTTAATCATTACTTTATTGTGTAATTTCTTTATATTTGGTTTTATTGGAACTGGACGGGTGGAAGCTGGTTTCTGGGATGATAACAGTGGTGGTGTCATAACGGTTCTTAAAGGTCTGGTTATGCTGTGGATTTTAAATTTAATCAGGCAGAATGCAGGTGGAGATGGTAATGAGAATGAAGATATTATTACCTCGACTATAAAGAAAGGTTTAAATATCGGTTCTGAACAGACACCGGTAGAAATTCAGGAAGAAGAGGCAGAACCACAGGTACAGGTTCTGGACCAACTGACTGAAAATGAACTGTCTTTGTTGAAGATGGTAAATAATGCAAGAAATGAGCGGGGAGTACAGAGTCTGGAGATAGATTTAAGACTGGTTGAAGTAGCACGGGAAAAGGCTGAGGATATTGTAACGAATAAATATTTCGATCATATATCCCCAACATATGGTTCTCCCTTTGATATGATGAAGGAAAGTAATATTGGTTATTTACTTGCCGGTGAAAACCTGGCTGAAGCCAGAACAGTTTCCAGAGGTTTTCAGGAGTTAATGAATAGTCCAGAACACAGCCGGAATATTCTTGAACCTAAATATGATAAAGTTGGAATCGGTATTGTCGAGGGTGGTAGTTATGGATTGACAATTGTGCAGGAGTTTATTGATTCTCCTGTTATCCAGGAATAATAAATAATTTAATATTTTAATTAATGCGGATATCTCCTTAAAGGTATATCCGCATTATTATTTTTCACGTTTTTTTTTAATGATACATATGATAGATTGAAGTCTTAAAAACTGGCAAAAATATGAAAGGAGTTTTTTGAAAATGACTGCTGCCTGTTATTTGTACTGTCTTGTCCGGGGGAATATAAAAAATTTAAACCTGACAGGTATTAACGGGCAAAAGGTATATTCTGTTGAGGTTGATGATATTAATGTTATCATACATAAATGTACACCTCCAGACTGTGATAAGTTAAAAAATAAGATTTTAGACCATAACAGGGTAATTGAAGAGATACAGGTAGAAAAAAGGAATATTATTCCCCTGAAATGTGGAACTATTATGAAAAATAGAGATCAGATTATTAGCTGGGTAAGTAGAAACAGGAAGGCTATTGAATGTAAATTCAGAATGTTAGAAGGGAAAGAAGAATACATAATTAAATTTATTATCAACAAATATAATTATTTTACCCGAAAAAAAGCGGGATCTACAGACAGGGGAAGTAATAACTTTAATCAGCAGGATAATAATCTTAAGCAGTTATTGAATAAAAATATTGATTTTCTTAAAGATTATATCTGCCGGGATATTTTAGAAATAACAAGTGATCTTACCATAAATAGTTCTAAAAAAGGTAGGCACCAGGGGGAGATAATAGTAGAGGTTGCTGTACTTATAGAAAAACAAAAATTATTTAGACTTAATAATAAACTCCAGGAGATGATAAATAATAAGGAAGGTATTAGAATATATCTATCTGGTCCCTGGCCTGGTTATAGTTTTATAGAAGAATTTTATAATTGAAATTAATTTTAAATCAATAAAAATGGAATGGCTTTAACTGTCCTTATCAAAAAAATTGCAATCAAAAAATCCCTGACCTTATTTTTGGTCA
>JADQBU010000317.1 GCA_016278435.1 Halanaerobiales bacterium | reverse complement strand
GCGCAAGTAATTTTCCTGCATTAATAATGGCCGGTTAAGGTATAGTAGTAGCTCTGTCTTTGATATTACCGCCTGTTATTGATAAATTTAAATAATACAGATGCCAGAAAGACTCCCGCTCCCAGAACAACCCAGCTAACCTGATAATTACCGTTTAAATCAGATAAATAACCAAACAGGGCCGGACTTGTTAACAGACCCAGTCTAACAAAAACCAGGTAAAGACCTATCGCTGTACCTGTTGAACCTTTACTGGCGATTTCCGATACTGTGATTAAATTTAAGCCCATCCAACCCAGTGCCGATATTCCCAGCAAAAAGATAATTAACCAGATTAACAAGAACGGAAGATCAAAATTATAAGAAAAGATACCAAAAAACAGGGTAAAAATTGCAATTGCCAGTCCCATAGAAAAAATTCCTTTTACCCTGTCTCGTTTAAATAACCTGTCATCTAACCAGCCCCAGCCCGGCTGTCCGATAAGTCCTCCAATCTGAAGGATACCCAGACCAAAACCAGCTGTAGTTTTACTCCAACCAAGGTCCTGGCTTAAAAACAGGGTAAAGTGAGTAATTATAAAGCTGTTGGTATTGGCATAAACAAAACCAATAATACAGACATAAAGTAAATATTTATTTTTCACCAGTTTTATTAAAGTTCCGGTAAAGTCATACCCTTTTTCTACCTTATCTGGTTTCTCCTCTTCCTCTACTATCTGTCCTATTAACTTAAAAATCAGGATACCAGCAGCAAGCGCAAAAACCCCGGGAAACAAAACAGCTGTTCTCCAGCCGAATTTACTCCCCAGTAAAGGTAATAAACTCGCTCCCAGAAATCCTCCGATACTCACACCTGTCTGTATTATCCCCAGGGAAACAGCCCTCTTTTCAATAGAAATCCAGTTCATTACCCCTCTATTAACAGCAGGCGCAACCAGGCTAAAGCCCAGTCCACTGAAAAAAGCCAGCACCAGGAGAAACAGATAGACCGGAGCCAGGGAGTGGAATAACATAAGCACCCCCACAGAAACGGTCCCCAGAATTAGTCCCTTACAGGACCCGATTATATCGACAAACCTACCGCAGAAGATACCGAACAGTGTTGCCGCCCCGAAAAAGAAAGTAGAATAAAGACCGACCTGAGCCCTGCTCAAATCAAAATCAATCTGGATAAAAGGTAACAGGGCAAAAAATCCCTGTAGATTAATATTAGTAGTTATATAGGCGCCGATCATGATAAATATTAATTTCCAGTTTAAGCCGGTAGTTTTATTAACTATCATGTTAGAATTCCAGGTTGCCATATTGTTCATAATGGACCAGTTCCGCCAGTGAAAATTTATGAGGTGAGGCAGGAATTGTCACTGGATAGCCCAGGGGTAAGAGGGCAATAATCTCTAAATGTTCGGGAACTGCAAGTATTTCTGCCAGCTCATTTTCAGCAAACCCGCTTACCCAGCAGCTGCCGAGTTCAAGAGCGGCTGCTGCCAGCAGCATATTCTCTACGGCTGCGGCCGTATCAAGTAAGGCAATCTTTTTACCCATTTCCCCATAGCGGGCCACTGTCCTTTTATAATCCATACAGACAGCTATCAGTAACGGAGCTGACTTCAGCCAGGTCTGAGATCTACTGTTTTTCCGATCAAATCCGGTAAAGGTAGTCTCAATAATTTTATCAATCTGCTGCCGGTTCCTTATCACAATAAATTCCCAGGGCTGCATGTTACCACCGGTCGGCGCCAGTCTCCCGGCATCCAACACCTGGAATAACATGTCGTCTGAAACATCTATATCCCTATATCTTCTGGTACTTCTTCTTGTTTTAATTGCCTGCAGGCATTCCATAATCTTTCACTTCCCATCCTTTATAAATTAATAATTTTATTGAAAAAAAAGGGTCAGCAGTTCCAGAGAAATTACCAAGTCTTTTTTTTACACTCTGTCTGCGTAGATACCTCAAATACCTATTGAATGACATGGACCAGCTGATTTAGAAAAAGTGGAGGTGGAAATTCCATCCTCCTGATGGGATAACCAAGTGTAAGGAGGGCAACCGGTTTAATCAGAGCTGATAATTTAAGCACTTCTGCCACTTTATTCAGTTTTACCTCTCGATGCCAGGTCGAACCGATTCCTTCCCGGGCAGCCTTTAATCTTATATTGTTTACGGCTGCAGCCGTATCCTGCAGAGCGTAAAACTCCTCTCCCTGACTACCAAATCTGGCCCGGGCTCTTTTCCTATCCAGAGCCATCACAATCACAGCCGGAGCCGATGATATGGTATTGCCTTTTTCAGAGTCCCTTAAAAGAGGGTCAAGCAAGCAGCCATCCAGTTCTTCCCGTAACTGCTGGTCATCAATAATATAGACCTCCCAGGGCTGGATATTAGCAGCAGATGGCGTCCAGCGGACTACCTCTAAAAGACTCAAAAGTTTTTCTGCAGAAAGCTTTTCCTCCGAATATTCCTCAGTATCTCTGCATTTTTTAATTAATTCTACTAGCTCCATACCTCTCACCACTTTCATTTAATAAGCTCCATACAATTTCAATCAGAATTAAATATTGATTTTCACTTCTTTTCCACCCTTATAAACATGTTCTACAGTCTCCATATTCTTTAAATCATCCAGTGGGTTCTCCCTTAAAGCTATGAAATCAGCCAGTTTACCCTTTTCCAGGGTACCGAGTTTATCCTCAATCTGACAGGCCCGGGCAGCATTCTTTGTAACAGCCTGAATCGCCTGTATATTACCGGCTCCGAATCTGCCCAGACATTCCAGTTCATAAGCAATCTTCCCATGCATACTGTCTGTACCTACCACCAGGTTAGCACCTGATTCAATAATCATATTGAAATTTTCTGCCACCTTCTTCCGGGCTTTAAGAACCTTATCCCGGATAATCGGACTACTGAAGTCATTCTTTTCAATTCCCTCAGGGTGAAATAGGATAGAGAAGGTTCCCACAATCCATAAATCTTTTTCAATAATCTGTTCCAGTTGCTTTTCATCAGTAAAAGCTGCATGTTCCAGGGTCCTTACTCCTTCCTGAATATACAGGTCAAGCCCCCTACCCCCATGAGCATGAGCTGCGACATATTTCCCGGCCCGGGTAGCTTCCTCAACTGCAACAGCTACTTCTTTTGCTGTATACCCACAGAAATCAAGAGAACTCCCCTCACTACTTACACCACCGGTCATAAACATCTTGATTAAATCTGCACCCCTGGCCAGATTCTGACGGGCAAGTTTCCTGACTTCTTCCCTGCCATCAGTTGTGGTATGGGCAACTCCATGACCATTGGATGCAACCAGCCCTATACCACTGACCAGCAGACGGGGCCCATAGATTAAACCCCGCTCGATTGCCTCCCGCACATCTATATCTATATAATACTCTTCCCCCATAACCCTCATCGTTGTCACACCGGAGTTTATACATTTATATATGTTGGGAATACTCCGTAAAATATTATTGGTCGCCGGCATCCGCATCTGAGCCAGCTGATTTCCTTTTTCAGGATTTATCGAAAGGTGGGTATGACAGTCAATTAAACCTGGAAGCAGATAATAATTTGAAAGATCAATAATTTCAACATCAGCAGGCAGGTTAACAGAATCATTGAGAGAACCGGTTTCAATAATCTTTTCACCATCAAGTAGTATATAACCATTTTCCAGTGGTTCTTGACCTGTACCATCAATAAGGCAGCGAGTTTTAACAAGTTTATTAATCCTTATCATCCCCTTTTTCAAATATATCTTCTTTTAATTCTATCCCCAGGCCGGGTTTTCCTGCCTTACTTGTCATCTCAAAACTGTGGGGACCGAATTCCAGACCGGTTGCCGGGTCAGAAACAAGATATTCACTGGAATTTAATTCATGGGCTACTACAGCTGCCGGGGCAACTGACGCCAGAGTTAAACCGGCGGCCATCCCTATCGAGGTTTCAATGGGACTTACCACCGTACAACTTAAACCGGCGGTCTCCGCCAGTTCTGCAATTTTTAATCCCGCCATAATCCCCCCTACTTTGATTAATTTAATAACCAGATGATCAACTACCCGGTTTTTAATTAGATTATACCCCTCTGTGATTGAAAGCAGACTTTCATCTGCAGCAATGGGAACAGTTGTATTTTCTTTGACATATTTCAGGTCCTCTGGATTTAATCGAGAACAGGGCTGTTCCAGGTATTCCAACCTGTAGGGCTCAAAACTCCTGGCCGCAAACAGGGCATCCTTTACAGAATAAGCAGAATTGGCATCTGCCCGGAGATTTACTTTATCACCAATAGCCTCCCTGACAGCCGTCACTATTTCCAGATCTTTTCTTACATCACCAGTCAGTTTGGTCTTTATCGTCTTATATCCCTTTTCCCGGGCGGCCAGAGCATCTTTAACCATCTCCGGTAATTCCTTTAAACTTAGAACATAGGCAAGTTCAATCTGCTCCCGGTAGAGACCACCCAGCAGTTGGTATACCGGCAAACCTGTAACTTTCCCGGCCAGATCCCATAAGGCCATTTCCACTGCAGTCTTGGCAGTATTATTGCCGGGAAGCCGCCTGTTCATAAGAGCAATTGCCTTCCGGAGGCATCCGGTATCCAGATTCATCAGTTCCGGGAAAAGCACTTCATCTATGACAGTCTTAACTGTTACTGCTTCCTCACCATTAAAAAAAGGTAGAACTGCTGCCTCTCCCAGTCCGAAGTTACCACAATCATCTTCAATCCTGACAAATACCCTGGGCTGTTTTTTGGGCATAACTGTATGAGAAATATGGAAATCAGTTTTTAGATAAATATGCTGGAAACTGCTCTCCAACTTAATTATTTTGTTCATTATTTTTCCCCCATATGTTACCGCCCTCCTTTGTCAGAACCTATAAGAGGAGGGCGGTATTTTCAAATTAATACACTTGCTTTTATTTGATATCTTAATAACTTATTTTTCAAAATAAGGCTCAATAGCTGACTTCGGAGGCGGTGAAGTCATCAGGCTAATTCCGATACAGAGAGTTGCCGATACCAGAAAGCCTGCCACAACCGGGTCAATATTGGGCATACCATATAATTTCCAGAGGAAAGTAGCGGTAAGCCCCCCGACCATAGCCGAAATTGCACCTTCTTTTGTAGTTCGTTTCCATAAAATGCCCAGTAAAACAGGCATCAGGAAACTGGCACCCATCAGGGCACTGAAAAGTGCAACAATTAATTGAACCAGATCCCCACCGGAAAGACCTGTCAACAGGAGGATAACCGGAATAACACCGACAACGATAACCCCGATTCTTCCCACCCAGAGCTTTTTGGATTCTGGGGCATCAGGCTCGAAAATTGTTGCATAAATATCATGAGATAAGGCAGAAGCAGCCACGATTAACAGGGAGTCAACAGTGGACATCATGGCCGCTGTTACTGCTGCCAGTAATATGGTTCCTATAAATATTGGAAGGACACCACTGGCTATCATGGGCATTGCCATATCACCTGTTGTCAAAACCGGGAAGAAGACCCTGCTGGCCAGAGCCAGAATGAAGACAAAACTATGGGCCAGAATAACCAGAATCAGAGTGAATAAAATACCCCTTCTGATAGTCTTCATATCCTTCATGGCATAAAACCTGACTAACTGCTCGGGACGGGCGATTGTTCCCAGCAAGAAGGCAAGTCCAATCGTAAATAATAAAGCCGGTGGCATGCCCTTCCAGGTAAAGGCGATGGGATTAGCTGCCTGAACATAGATCAGGAGGTTTGAAAAACCACCAATGTGATGAAGGGCCAGAGGAACAGCAACTATAGACCCCAGCACCATTATCATAATCTGGAAAAAGTCCGTATAAACAACAGCCAGCATACCGCCGATAAAAGTATATATCAAAAGCAGAATCGTAAAGTATATCATACCCTGACTCTGGGGAATACCGAAAATGGTATTTGCTATCAACCCACCGGCTACTATCTGAGCCTGAATATATACCACCATAGCTATCAAAATGATCAGGGCGGAAATAGCCCGGGCAGATTTACTGTAATATCTTCTTTCAAAAAAACTGGGGAGTGTAAATTCCCGTACTCTGGTAAAGCGGGGAGCTATTACAGAAACCATAATCCAGTAAGAGACCGGAAAAACCAGTACTACCCAGCCAAATGACCAGCCCACACTGTACATTACACCAATAGTACCGATAAATAACCCTGCACTCATCTGGGTAGCAGCAATAGTTGCGCCTCCCAGAGCCCAACCAAGTTTACCACCGGCAATCCAGTAATCAGCTTCTCCTTCAGTTTTTTTATAGGAATAAACACCGATTCCCAGGACAATTAAGAAATAGACAATAAAAATAATTATTTGTAGGCTCAACTCTATTCCTCCTTCCCCTTCTCAACACTTAACATCCAGATTAAATATGCTATAAGGAATATCCCGTAAACTACGAAAACACCCCAGAATATAAAGCCCATTCAAATCACTCCTTCTTACTTTTTTTGAGATAATACCAGCCCAGGTAACCACTGATGAGCAGGATCAATATTACGATTAAATCCACTTTCCGTCCGTAGGTTAGAAAAACTGATTCTCCTACCCGGCCGCTTAACCTGACCAGAGAAGGAACAGTCTGTAACCCCATTGAAATACTGGTTACATTATTTTTAACCTCAACTGTTCTGGTAGTAGAGGGGAATAATTCTTCTACTGCTACCTCTCCCGGAACATCTATATAGGCAGTGAAAACACCAGGTGCTGATCTATTCGGTTTCCATTTAACCACAAGTAGAGGAGCTTCCATAACAAAACTGTTGTTCTCTGAAGTCAATGAATTTTCTACCTGATAAGTCAAAATGAGATTAACTTCATCTGAAAATACCTCATCTGCCGGGAGAGTTATACTTCCCGAGAAACCCGGCGGATTGGACTGATCCAGTTTTACGGGTAAATCAAGACCTGCGATACTGGCCTTCATGTCTTTAATCCGGGTATCTGCAAAAGCCAGTCCGGTTAAAGGAATCGCTTCAGTATCAGCCTCCATTTTTAAATTATAATTTAACTCCACCTCAGTAACAGCCTGATCCAGGTTTGAATCTATATTTGCAGTCAGGTCTATGATATTACCTGCTGCCAGAGCACTATTAAATAAAAGCAAAACTAATGCTGTCAATACTAATAAAATAAAAGTAATTTTCTTTTTCGTCATCTTAACACCTCCTATTTTAAGAACAGTTGATCAACAG